>JACQEP010000009.1 GCA_016200485.1 Gammaproteobacteria bacterium | reverse complement strand
TTTGAACAAAGTGAGGGGTGAGTGGAGTCTTATGGCTTGGGCTTATAACTTTACCCGAGTGATGAATCTGATAGGTGTGGTGCAATTTACGGTTTATTGCAATCAAGCAGGGCGATGTTAATTGTCCTCAGGGCACTGGGAATATGATTATGATTATGATGCTTAGCGAGCCGGTTAACCGACGAAAAAATATGGCGGCATCGTTGACTTTTGTGGGCAAGAACCTATTGCACGAGATTAGCTGGAGAGGAATTCAATTCCTACTATAGTCCGGCTCGATGGTGTAAAAGTGGATACTTTCACAGTCTCAAAGGGCATTGCGCCACATGTGAGATCACACTTTCAACACCAATCACCAAATCACCTTTTCCATCCGGCGCAATACGGCTTCGCCTATTGATACCCGCACCACCGCACCTTACGCGCGCTTTCCGGCTTCTCACCGGAGGAAAAGAGTAGGAGATTGTAATCTAGCTAATATGTAGCCTGGGTTGAGTGAAAGCGAAACCCGGGGTTCACAAAAAACGTTCAACCCAGGCTACGCTTGCTATGATGTTGGTGCAAGCCGTGCTGAAAGTCACGCCGCCTTCTTGCAATCCATAGCATACTGTACACTCGTCGAACACCCTAGCTCCATCAATTACCCCAACAGGCGGAGTGTCAGACGTGGTAAAGCTACCCGAACTGCCTTTCAGGATCACAGATGCGGGAGATGAACACCGGCTCGTCGCAGAAGCCCTCCGACATAGAAAGCCGTATGAACTCTGTTGGTGCGGATCCGGCCGGAAATTTAAGAAGTGCCATCGATTTCGAGAGCAAGAGAGGGCGCTGTCTCTCGGACAGATGCTGGATGAGCAGGAACGTGTTTTCTGGAAGAATCGAGGCTGCATGCATCTGTACGCGTCTGAAGCTGTCTGCGCAGGGAAGGTGGTCGATGCGCATACGATCCAGAGAAAGGGTCCACTGCAGAAGATTACAGGTAGTGACAACCATGTTTGCCATCTGACGGGGTCGCCAGGACAAGGAATCGTCGTCGAAGAGATTGGCTGGAAAAAGGCTTCGACCTTTCCGGGATACTGTGCAAAGCACGATTCCGAAGTCTTCGATGTTCTTGAGCGAGTTCCATTCACGGGTTCTCACGAGCAATGTGTTCTTCAGGCATACCGCAATGTGTGTAACGAACTCTATAAGAAACGCGCCCTGTTAGAGTCGCTTGAATATCAGCGCAACGTCATCGATCGCGGATGCGATATTGATGAGCAAATTAACAGGCAACTGTCAGTTGCGCAAAACATTGCCGGACAAACAAAATCTAGGGACGAGCTCGAAGTTCTTTGGCACAAGTTTAAGGATGTCGTTGCACGACGACAATACGATCGCTTCTTAAGTAAGTGCTACTTTTTCAAAGGAGACTTGTGCATCACAAGTTCAGGCGCCTTACATACTGAGTTTGACTTTCGCGGCAAGGTACTCATCGATATGTGGGATTTAAGCGTGGATGCAGAAATGCTATCACACTCGATAATGGCTACTGACGACGGCGGTGCGATCGTATTCACTTGGTCAGCTGACCAGAAATCGCCTGCATCAGTGGTTTCCAGTTTTGATGAGGTGGCGGACGATCATAAGGGCGATATCTTCGTTCAGTATTGTTTTCTGAACTGCGAAAACACTTACTTTTCCAAAGCATGGTGGGAACGATTAGGTCACTCGCGTCAGGAGCAACTCAAGCGCTTCGCAGCAGCCCTGTTCTATGAGGGAGGAGCCTTCGTTGCTAACCAAGATCGGTTAGTGGACTGGAGCTTCAGGACTTAACGGACGTGATTCTATACACGTTGTTTTGCCCAACGACCAAGCTCAGACGTGGCTCTGCCGACGCATAGCGGCGACAGAGATGCCCGCGATCCGGTCCTGGTTATTCATCCTTTTCACCCACTCCCAACCCATACTTATATAAAGCATTCTTCTTGAGGCCGGTAATCTCGGCGGTGAGGGAGGCGGCTTGCTTGAGGGGCAGCTCGGCGTTCAGAATGGCCAGTATGCGGGCGGATTCCGGATCGATTTCCTGCACTGGCCGGTTGGGGGCACCATGAATCAGCACCACGATTTCACCCAGCTGTTGCTCATGATCAGCCGCCACCCATTGCTGCAATTCCCCCAATGGTGCGCGGCGGACAGTTTCATACGTCTTGGTCAGCTCGCGGGCGATGACGCCTTCGCGCTCGGCGCCGAAGATTGTGGCCATGTCCGTCAGGCTATCGAGAATGCGGTGGGGGCTTTCGTAGAAAATCAGGGTACGGGTTTCGGCGGCGAGTTCTTGCAGCCGATTGCGGCGGGTGCCGGATTTAGACGGTAAAAATCCTTCGAAAATGAAGCGATCGCTGGGCAGGCCGGAGACGGATAATGCGGTGACCAGGGCACTCGGCCCGGGGATGGCGCTGACCGGAATCCCCGCTTCTTGCGCCGCCCGCACCAGGTGATAACCGGGGTCGCTGATCATCGGGGTGCCGGCGTCGCTGATCAGGGCGACGGAGGTGCCGGCCAGCAGTTGCCCGACCAGTTTGTCGCACATGGTGCGTTCGTTATGTTCGTGATAGGCGACGCAGGGCGTGCTTATCCCCATGTGTTGCAATAATCGGGCGCTGTGGCGGGTATCTTCGGCGGCGATGACGTCCGCGCCGGCCAGCACCTCGCGGGCGCGCGGCGAAAAATCGGCGTAGTTGCCAATGGGAGTCGCCACTATATATAAGATTGCGCGTTTGTCGCTGCTCACAGACACTCTCGTTTACCAGTATTTCAGCCATGGCATTATGCCAGATGTTATACTCTGACCCTCTAACAGGCTGTTGAAAAACTCCCTCTCCCTCAGGGAGAGGGGTGGGGTGAGGGGTTCGTAGGGGCGATTCATGAATCGCCCCTACATCATGCCCCCTCATCCTAACCTTCTCCCTGAGGGAGAAGGGACTTAAATCATTTTTTCAACAGCCTGCTAAACTATTGCCACTTGCTTGCAACCAACACCCTGAATCCGATGACTCATTCCCCAATTCTACGCTTCTGCCTGATTTCACTTTTTACCCTGCCGCTGTTGCTGGCGGGATGTAGTGCTCCGCTCCCTGACCTGGGGGTTGAGATCGAGCCCAAACAACGCGATGCCGTCGCTCATGCTGCCGAGGCCGAGGCCAATGGCAATCTGGTGATTGCGGCACGGGAATACCGCGCCCTGGGCAATCGCAGCGCCAGCCCGCAATGCGAAGCGTTCTTGCTCAAGGCCGCAAGCATTTATGTGCGCGGCAACTATGGCTCCGAGGCTCGCGATGTCATCAAAACGCTAAATTCAAAAAAGCTTTCGCAAAAACAATTGGTGCAACGTGATCTGTTGCTGGCACGCATCTCCTTAATGGAGCGCAAACCGCAACAGGCGCTGAAACAGTTGCCCGTCACCAAGGTCGCCACTGCACAAACGCCTGCTTCCTCAATCGAGGTGTATCAAGTACGCGCCGATGCCTACGAAAGCAATGGCAACTACGTGGAAGCGGCACGCACGCGCATCGAACTGGAACCGATGCTGGCCGATGACAATGCCAAACAGGAAAATCGCCTGCGTCTGTGGCAGGCCCTGATGCAGGCATCGCCGGCCGCCTTGCAAACATATCGCACTACGCCGCCTGATGTATTGAGCGGCTGGCTGGAGTTGGCCTATTTCGCCAAGACGCGCGATCAAGGCACATCATCCAAAAATTTTCTTGCTGACTGGCAGGCGCGTTATCCCGGCCATCCTGCGTCAGCGGCACAATTTAATACCTTGTTCCAGTCAGGCACAGGTAATGTGACCTCCATCGGCAAGGCACAGCACATTGCGCTACTGCTGCCACTGAGCGGCGATTTTGCACCTCACTCCGCTGCAGTGCGTGATGGTTTTCTGGCTGCCTTTTATGCCGGGCAAAAGGCGGATTATCGCCCCGACATCCGTGTTTACGATACTGGCAATGATCTGCAAACTGGTCGTGCTGCGTATCGCCGGGCATTGGATGAAGGTGCCGATTTCATTGTCGGCCCACTCAGCAAACCACTACTGGAAGACTTGAGCAGCAGCAATAATTTCCCGGTGCCCACTCTGGCGCTCAATTACACACAAAGTGAAGCTTCGATTAACAATTTATTTCAATTCGGCCTCTCACCCGAAGACGAAGCCCGCCAGGTTGCCGAACGCGCCTGGCTCGATGGTTACAGTAAAGCACTGATGTTGACACCCGAAGGTGAGTGGGGACAACGTTTGAATGAAACCTTCAGCACTCACTGGCGCGAGCTGGGCGGCGAAATTCTGGAAGCGCAAACCTATCCACCCAATAGCAATGACTTTGCAGACCCGGTGGCAGCACTATTAAATGTCGATGCCAGCCAGGCACGCTTTCAGGTGTTAAAGCAATTGCTCGGCCGCGACATTAAATTCGAACCCGCGCCCCGCCAGGATGCCGATTTTATTTTTGTCGCCGCCTTTCCGCGCCAGGCACGTCAAATTCGACCACAACTCAAATTCCAATATGCTGGAGCGTTGCCGGTCTATACCACATCCCATGTCTTTGGCGGCGAGGCCAATCCCAACCTAGACCGCGACATGGATGGCATCATGTTCCCCGATATCCCCTGGGTGTTGAATCCCAGCGCCGACCACGATCCCAACTGGGAACAAATCAATCGCCTCTGGAGCGACACGGCACCGGCCTATCGCCGCCTCTATGCGCTGGGCATAGACGCCTATACCTTAATGACGCAGCTTGATGCATTACAGCGCAATCGCGAATCTCCGATCCAGGGCGAAACGGGCAATCTGTTTCTCGATGACAAGAACCGTGTCCATCGGCAATTGTTGTGGGCGCGATTCAAAGAGGGAGAGCCGCGCCTGCTGGGCGACCCATCCGGGAACAGCAAATCGCAAAACCATGCAGGCACCCATTAAGCAACAGCGTGGTGCGCAGGCCGAAGATCTGGCCTGCCGCCACTTACAGGCCAAGGGCCTGAAACTGATTACACGCAACTATCGTTGCCCTCGGGGTGAAATCGATCTGATTATGGATCATGCCGGCACCGTGGTCTTTGTCGAAGTCCGCTACCGCAGCAACCCAAACTATGGCAGCGGCGCCGATAGCATCGATTACCGCAAACAATGCAAACTCAACGCGACAGCGCTACACTATTTGCAACACCATGATGCCCTTGCCAAACGCCAGGCTCGATTCGATGTCATCTCGATCAGCCAGCGTACCGGGCAACCGCAAATTGACTGGATAGTAAACGCATTTTAAGCCGCTGCCTTCAGGAATATGCATGTATGGACTTGATTGAACGTATTAATCAACACTTTGAGGAAAGCGCCCACACCAAGCTGCAAGCGATGGAGATATTGTCTCCGGTGATTGCCCTTGCCGCGCAGCTCATGACTCAACGCCTGATCAACGGCAACAAGATACTGACCTGCGGCAATGGCGGTTCAGCCGCGGATGCGCAACATTTTTCCTCCGAACTGCTCAATCGATACGAAATGGAGCGGCCACCGCTGCCTGCCATCGCCCTAACGACAGACACCTCGACGCTGACATCGATCGCCAACGATTATCGCTACGAAGACGTGTTTGCCAAACAGATCCGCGCCCTGGGCAATGCCAATGACATCTTGATCGCCATTTCCACCAGCGGCCGCTCACCCAGCATCATCAATGCCATCAATGCCGCCCACGAACGACAAATGACAGTGTTGGCGCTGACGGGTCGTGATGGCGGTGAGGTTCCCTCCGTCCTGCACGATGGCGATATCGAAATCCGCGTCCCTTCCGACAAGACTGCGCGCATCCAGGAAGTCCATCTGCTGACGATTCATTGCCTCTGCGATTTGATAGACATGCAACTGTTCGGACAAAAGGGCTAACGATGTTCAATATCAGATCTGTGATCAGCTTCACACTGCTTTCCGCACTTGCAATCAACCTGACGGGTTGTCCAGTGCCGTTATTGGTCGCAGGCGGTGCCGCCGCCACAATGGGCAGCGCCACGGAACGGCGTGATGCCCAGGCCTTGATCGACGATCAGTCCATTGAGATGCAAATCAGCAATGCCATTCATTCCGATCCGGCGCTGGACACACAGGCCCACATTAACATAGTGAGTTATAACCGAACGGTACTGCTCACTGGAGAGGCCCCCACTGAGGAATTACTGACTCGTGCCGTCGATCTTGCGCGCCGGGTTGAGGGCGTCAAAGTAGTGCATAACGAGATTCTGAACGCAGCCCCCAGCAGCCTTGCTTCTCGCAGCAAAGACAGCTGGATCACCACCAAGATCAAATCCGGATTGTTTGCCGCTCAGGACATTAGCGCACAACACTTCAAGATCGTGACCGAGAATCAATCTGTGTTTCTGATGGGCCTCGTGACGCATGCCGAAGCGGACATTGCCGTCGAGATCACGCGCCAGGTCGAAGATGTACAGCAAGTCATTACTTTGTTCGAGTACCAGAATTAATGACCGGCATACCGCTTAGCGATTCCCTGTTGCAGCAACTGCGCACGCTCGTTGGCGCTGACAATGTATTACACGAGCCTTCCGATTGCTGGCCTTACGGCTATGACAATAGTCGCCGCCATGCGCTGCCTCAAGCCGTGGTTTTTACGCGAGAACATGCTGAAGTCGTTGCTGTTGTCGGATTTTGCAATCAACATCGCATTCCGCTCACCGCTCGCGGCCGCGGCACCGGCACCACTGGCGCTACGGTGCCGACCCAAGGTGGCATTGTGCTATCGCTGGAACGCATGGAGCGGATCATCAAACTCGATCCCGGCAATCGGGTGATGATTGTTGAACCAGGCGTCACTAATCAGGCGGTGCAAGATGCCGCCGCCAAGGCTGGTTTTTTCTGGGGACCCGACCCGACCAGCGCTGCCTTTTGTACCGTCGGCGGCAATATCGCCTACAACTCTGCCGGTCCACGCGCCGTTAAATACGGCACCACGCGTGATAACGTACTTGGTTTGCACGCCGTTACTGGCGATGGCAAAGAAATTCGTACCGGCGTTTACACGACCAAAGGTGTCGTTGGTTACGATTTAACGCGCTTAATCATTGGCTCTGAGGGCACGCTGGCGATTGTTACCGAGGCGACATTGAAACTCACACCGCTACCCGAAGCCAAACGCACATTGCAGGCAGTCTATAAAGATATGGCCGATGCCGCAGCCGCCGTTTCCAGCATTATGGCGCAACCGGTGATTCCCTGTGCCCTGGAATTTATTGATGGCCGCGCCATCGACATGATCCGCAGTTATTCGCGCGCCAATCTGCCTACCGGCGCTGGCGCCATGTTGATGATTGAAGTTGACGGTCTGGCGGAAGGGCTGGATGCCGCTGCTGATCGTGTTGCGCAGGCGGCACGTAACGATGGTCTGCTCGACTTGTATGTTGCACGCACCAAAGAAGATGTCGCCAGCCTGTGGGAAACGCGCAAGGCATTATCGCCTGCACTGCGCAACATCTCGCCGAAGAAAATCAATGAAGACATCGTGGTTCCAGTTTCGGAAATGCCGGCTCTGATTCGCGGTCTTGAACAACTGTCACAGCAGTACAGCATTCCTATCGTCAATTTCGGTCACGCCGGTAACGGCAATATTCATGTAAATCTATTGATCGATCCTGACGACCCAGTGCAGATGCACAATGCTGAACATTGCCTGAGCGATGTTTTTGATCTTACTCTGAAACTGAACGGTACCATCTCCGGCGAACATGGCGTTGGCCTCGAAAAACGTGATTTCGTCGGCCGTGAGATTGATACCACAACACTGGATTTAATGCGCCGCATCAAGACACAGTTTGATCCGAACAATATTTTGAATTCCGATAAGGCGCTACCGCTGGCCTAGCAGGGGCGATTCATGAATCGCCCCCTACGTGAATTGCAACGCCGTATCGCAGCGTTAGCGAATTAAATAGATGGTATGCTTAGGACATTCTGGCACTTTTAACGGAGACTTCTATGGCCACTGCGCCTGAATTCAAAGCCATCAATATCGCCGTACTCACCGTTTCTGATACCCGCACTGACGCTACTGACCACTCAGGCCAATATCTGGCAGAACGACTCGTCACCACAGGTCATCGCTTGGCCGAGAAACGAATTGTAAAAGATGACCGCTATCAATTACGGGCTGTTGTATCACAATGGATCGCTGATTCGGATATCCACTGCGTGCTAATTACCGGCGGCACCGGGATTACCGGGCGCGACATCACGCCCGAAGCGGTATTGCCATTACTGGACAAAGAAATCGCTGGCTTTGGTGAACTGTTCCGTCATCTTTCATTCAGCGATATCGGATCATCTACCATTCAGTCACGCGCCTTTGCCGGCCAGGCCAACAACACTTATCTCTTTTGTCTGCCTGGCTCCACCGGCGCCTGCCAACTGGCATGGGAAAAAATCATCGCCCCACAGCTGGATAATCGCACCCAACCCTGCAACTTCGTCAATCTTATTCCCAGACTCAATGAACGTTAAGCGCTAACAGCTTGTTGAAATTAAAATGGCGCCCTACTGGCGCCCTTTGTTCAAATATTAAAATTACCCGCTATTTCTTATCACCCACCACAGCACTCGAATCGACTTCGTACATCGCGGGCAATGAATGGGCAATCCCCTTGTGACAGTCGATACAGGTCATCCCTATCGATAATCCCTTATCGTGTTGCTGTACCGAACGCCGTTCTTGAGCCATGTAGTCCATGGCTTTAAAATCGTGGCAATTACGACATTCGCGTGAATCGGTCTTTTTCATCCCGGCCCATACATGCCGCGCCAATTCCAGACGCTTAGCCTCGAATTTCTGCGGAGTATCCACCGATCCCAGCATTTTATGTAACAGCTCATTACTGGCCTGTATTTTCCTGATCATCTTGTGTGTCCACTCCTTGGGTACATGACAGTCGGGACAGGTTGCCCGCACACCCGAACGATTATTGTAGTGAATGGTGTTTCTGTACTCGACGTAGACATTCTCTTTCATTTCATGACATGAAAGACAAAACTGTTCGGTGTTGGTCGCTTCAAGCACAGTATTAAAACCACCCCATAAAATGACGCCAATCACAACCCCCATCACCAATACCGTACGCACCGTGTAACAAATCCGCGGCTGCGTCAGATTACGCCAGTGACGAAGAAAAAAGCCTTCCTCTGACTGTGATTTTGGTATTTGGTCAGACATGGAATCGCTACTCAATCCCGATCAAGCAGCGGGATCGGCTTGAACGTATTTCCCACCAACGGATCAACTTCGTACTGAGGCACATGACATTGCATGCAGAAATAACGCCGCCCGGCGACATTCGACAATTCAACACCCTCCTGATTCACAAAATGGGTTTGACTAATCTTGGTGGCACCACTCTGCTTGTAGTTCGCCCAACTGTGACAAGTCAGACATTTATTGAATTTTTTGTTGATTACATAGCCATCAACACGATGTGGAATCAAGGGTGGTTGCTGTACATATTGCCGCAAAATGGGTTCGCTATCGTGACGGATTTTTGCAACACGCGGCTCAACGGAGGAATCGCTCACCGCCTTATCACCGCGTAGCGATACCAATCCACCATCCTGCGCCATCGCCAGCGGTTGACTCAACAACATGACAAGAATAATCCCCAGCATTACGAAAATGCGATTATTCATCGTCGACCCCTTTAATAAGCGGTGCGATAGTGACTTCATGCCTTCACAACCTTTACCGCACACTTTTTATAATCGGTCTGCTTGGAGATTGGATCGATGGCATCCAAGGTCAATTTATTCACCAATCGACCTTCATCAAACCACGGAATAAATATCAAGCCCTCCGGCGGACGATTACGACCGCGAGTCTCCACGATCGCCTTGATCTCACCACGACGACTGATAATTTTTGCGGGCAAGCCACGACGCAATCCTCGCATATCGGCATCATTGGGATGCATGTAAACCATCGCCTCTGGCATCGCGCGATGCAGCTCCGGCACACGCCTTGTCATGGAACCGGAATGCCAGTGCTCCAACACCCGCCCGGTACTAAGCCACATATCGTATTCCTTATCTGGCGATTCCGGTGGTGGTTCGTAAGGCGCAAAGATTATCTTGGCCTTGCCGTCATGGTTGCCATAAAACTCGACACCCTTGCCTACGCCGACATGTACATCGTAGCCTTCACGATAACGCCAGCGTGTCTCCTTGCCATCGACGACTGGCCAACGGATACCACGCACCTGATGATACGCATCAAACGGCGCTAATTCATGTCCTTTCTTAGGACCATTAATTCCGAATAGGCGATACTCTTCATATAGTCCCTTTTGTACATAGAAACCAAAATGCGCCATCTCATCATTGGCATGTTCGTGCCCATTTTCATCGATCACTTTCTGTTTCGGAAATTTGTTGACCACACCATTGGCAAACAAAATCTGATACAAGGTTTTGCCACGATATTCCGGCTTCTTGGCAAGCAACTCCGGCGGCCAGACCTCTTCCACTTTGAATCGCTTTGAAAACTCCATCAGTTGCCACAAATCGGAGCGTGCCTCACCGGGTGCTGACACCTGCTGCCGCCAGAATTGCGTTCTGCGCTCGGCATTGCCATAGGCACCCTCTTTCTCCACCCACATGGCCGTCGGCAGAATCAAATCGGCAGAAACAGCGGTAACGGTAGGATAAGGATCCGAGACAACGACAAAATTAGCGGGATTTCGATATCCAGGCAGCACTTCTTCATTGATGTTTGCTGCCGCCTGCACGTTGTTATTACACATCACCCAATACGCATTCAGCTTTCCATCTTTCAACATGCGATTTTGCATCACCGCATGATAGCCTGGCTTTTCCTGAATCGTTCCATCGGGCAGTTGCCAGGTTTTTTCAGCGAAGGCACGATGCTCGAGTTTGTCCACCACCATGTCGGTTGGCAACCGATGTGAAAATACGCCCACTTCACGCGCAGTGCCGCAGGCCGAAGGTTGCCCTGTAAGTGAGAAAGGACTGTTACCGGGTTCCGATATTTTTCCCATCAGCAGATGAATGTTATAGAGCAGACCATTGGCCCAGACACCACGTGTGTGCTGGTTAAAGCCCATGGTCCAGAATGAAGTGATTTTCTTTTTTGGATCGGCATAAAGCTTGGCCAGACGCAACAGATTTTCCCGCGGCACGCCACTGAGCTTCGAGGTGTATTCCAGCGTATATGGCGCCACCAGTTTTGCATATTCCTCGATCCCAATATCCGTCAAATCACCCTTGCCCGCATTGGCGGCCTTTTGCTCCAGCGGATGATCCGGCCGCAAACCATAACCGATGTCCGTCACGGCCTTGGCAAACTTGACGTGCTTGCTCACAAAGTCCTTGTGATAGGCTTTGTGTTGAATAATGTAATTGGCGATGTAATTGAGAATGGCAAGATCAGTCTGCGGTTTAAAGACAATACCGTTGTCGGCCAGATCAAAACTGCGGTGTTCAAAGGTGGAGAGCACATGCACTTCACGATTCTGATCGCTCAATCGTGTTTCTGTCAGCCGCATCCAGAGTATGGGATGCATCTCCGCCATATTCGAGCCCCACAGCACGAAGGCATCCGCCGCCTCCAAGTCATCGTAACAACCCATTGGTTCATCGGCCCCAAAGGCGCGCAGGAATCCACCGACTGCCGATGCCATGCAATGCCGTGCATTGGGATCAATGTTATTGGAGCGAAATCCTGCCTTGTAAAGTTTTGATGCCGCATAGCCTTCCCAGATCGTCCATTGGCCGGAACCAAACATGCCAACCGCCGTCGGGCCCTTTTCCTTGATCGCCGCCTTCCACTTCTCGGCCATAATATCGAAGGCGTGGTCCCAGCTGATCTCGGAAAAATCACCCTCTTTGTCAAACTTACCATTCTTCATGCGTAGCAACGGCTTGGTCAGCCGATCCTTGCCATACATGATCTTGGACAAGAAATAACCTTTGACGCAATTCAATCCCTTGTTCACTGGCGAAAGCAAATCGCCACGCGTAGCTACGACCCGACCCTCACGCGACCCTACCATCACGCCACAACCTGTACCGCAAAATCGACACGGCGCCTTGTCCCATACTATCTCATCGTTGTGCTGCGTCTCGGCAATGCTGGGAATGGAAATCCCCGCCGCTGCCGCTGTCGCTGCAATGGCATTCATTTTTAGAAAATCACGTCTGCTGAGTGTCATGGGGAACCCCCCTCTGTTTCAGAATCATCGAAAGAGTGATAAACCATCGCTGCTGACAGCACGCCATTCAACGCGTGCATCTGCGATAGCGTGTCGGAAACCATGCGCTCGTCGGCACCTTCTATTGTCACCACCATGCGCCCTTGCTCATTAACGATATGTACTTCGACACCCGGCATATCCAACAAAGCGATTTCCACCTCCTGCTTCTTGCCCGGCAGCGCATTGACCAACACACCTGCAATGTTCATAGCTGCGCTTCCTTTTTGATTTTTAAATGGGCGTTAATAAATGCTGACTTACTAATAAACCACTGCGCCACGACCATCTCCGCGTGACATAGAATGAATAACTGCGAATGATTGATACTTAATGGCATAGGGCGTTAGCCTCCTCGGCATCAGAGGCTAACGGCTAAATTACATATTTTATTAGCGTGAATTCCCCTCTACATAAAAGTGGGTATTAGGAGGGGTTTATCGACTGCGCAGCACCGGCCAAATCGCCTTGATCGCAACCACCAGAAACAACAAACCACCGACCACTGAAATCAAGCCACCAATACCCATGATGCCCATCGCGGCAATTTCTTGAATGTTGTGCAACCCTTGCGCCGCGCCCGCAGTTTTGCGCTGAATGCCATAGCCACCCGCCCATGCCAACCCTAATACATGCAGACACTGTCCACCGGCATAAATCGCCGGTTGCCAGGTCGCCAGTTTTGGCGTTCTGATTTCAAAACCAAAGCGGGGCAACAAATAATAGCCAAACCCCATAAAGGCGATCGTTACCGCAACGATGGAACCGTGATAATGCGCAGGGATGGTGACGTTAATGCCGCTAATCAAATAGCCGATGACACCACCGAATCCGAACAACAAAATCGAACAAATCATCGCCGAGCGTTCAGGCGTGCGCAAACCAAACCCTGTTTCTGCCCAACCGATCACTAACATCAAACCGATCAGCAATGCGCTGATGCCGCCGCCATATTGCATCAGCTTGGTGAACATCACGAGATGCTCTGCGGAATCGACGCTGTACATGGCATACAACACCGGCACTGAGAGCACCGGCGCAAAACCCAGCGCGATAATGATCCAGGCAACACGCGGTGAAAATTTTATCGAAACACCCGCCGCCGTGGCCAACACCAGCCAGGCCACCACCATTAATTGCGTGTGCGTAAATTGCAGAGTGTGGCCACCACCCCAGAACAACAATTCATAATGAGCGCGCGGCTGATCCAGTTGCGGCATGGTGCTATATGTCGCCATTAGTGCCAGCACTGATGCCAGTGCTGTAATCAATGCTGTCACGATGCCAAACTGCAAGACACCGGTGCCGGTTTGCATGTTACCTAGCCCACGCAAACTGATTAAGCCACGCACGATCGACACTGAAAACCCAAGACCGACGATCCCCAAACCGATGAGAAACTTTTTATCGAGCAGAATCGGAATGTAATTATTCATCAATGGGTCACCGGCACCGAGAAATGGCGCGGCGGTGAAAATAATTGTTCCAAGCACACACAAACCCAGCGCCAACCAACCTAATCCAGCGCCGCGCGCGTTACCATTCAGACTCCAGAATATGCCCGCGAATGCGAGAAACCAGACCAGCACGGTTAGATCAACATGAACAATAATCGCCGTGTGAAAAAAATCGGTCCACGGAATAATACTCTGCACACCGGGCGTGCGTGACAACACTATTAATATAGTCAACACACCACCGAGGATTAGCGCCCCAAGCGCCAAAAACAACCAACCGATCGCCAACTGGCGAGGACTACCGGTCGGGATTTCCAATTCATATTGATTCTGTTTCATGCTGCGCCCATATCCGTGACTAATTCTGACTTTATTACTCGGAATACTCGGAACATTCTTCAATAATGCCCGCACATTTTACAATAGCCACAGGCATCGTGGTATTATAAATGCGACATTTATTCCATGCCTAAGCAGCAATCACTGGCGAGGGTACGACCAATGAACGTAACATCTCTGACTATGCAATCGACATCCTTTTCCCGCAATCACGACAAAATCATCACCGCCTGGCTGCTGCTCATCTGCGCCATGATTTTCACGATGGTGGTCATCGGCGGCGTGACCCGCCTCACCGGCTCCGGTCTATCGATGGTGCAGTGGGAGCCCATTGTCGGCGCCATTCCGCCACTGTCACAAGCCGAATGGGAAAGCACTTTTCGTCAATATCAGCAGTTCCCGGAATTCCAATTCAAGAATCCGGACATGGATGTAGAAGGCTTTAAAGGTATTTTCTGGCTTGAGTACTTTCATCGCCTGCTCGGCCGCGGCATTGGCGTACTCTTTTTGATCCCTATGCTCTATTTCTTTGTGCGTGGCCAGGTATCCAAAGAGCTAAAACCCAAGTTGATTACTATGTTTATCCTTGGCGGGCTACAAGGCGCACTCGGCTGGTACATGGTTTCAAGCGGCCTGGCTGAAGATGCCCACGTCTCGCAATATCGCCTCACCGCGCACCTCGGCTTCGCCGTCATCATCTATGGCTATATTCTCTGGGTCGCGCTCGGGCTGCTGTTTCCACGCAAAGAATTAAAACCCAATCGCATCGCCACCCTCGGCAACTACGCCGCTGCTATCGTGGCGCTGGCGTATGTCACGATCCTGTCCGGTGGTTTTGTTGCCGGCCTGCGTGCAGGATTTGTCTATAACACCTTCCCGTTGATGGAAGGTCAATGGATACACAACGACATCCTGGCGCTGGATCCGCTGTGGCGCAATTTCTTCGAGAATTTCATCACCGTCCAGTTTGACCACCGCGTACTGGCCATGACCGTACTCGCCAGCATCCTCGCATTCTGGTGGACGGCGCGCCGCGTCGATCTCCAACCCCGTGCCCGACTCGGCATGAATCTGTTACTCGCAGCCGTGTTGCTGCAAGTCGCCATCGGCATCACCACGTTATTATTGATCGTGCCGATCCCGTTGGCAGCTGCCCACCAAGGCGGTGCCGTACTATTATTTACCGCCGCCTTATTTGCCGCACATGCCCTGCGGCGCCAGTAATTAACCAGGATTAACTCGACTATGTCAGAGCCAGACAACAAATACCCATCACAAAAACTATTAGTCGTCGCCTTGATCGCCTCCGCCTTTGCCATCATCGGCACGGCAAGCATACTGTTTTATTTGGGCATGTTCAGCCAGCCGACGCTGGAAAAAGTAATGGCGCCCAGTTACCGGCTGGTCTACGTCAATCACACCGGCCCTTATAACGAGATCAAAGGCGTTTTCAAGCAGGTCGAAGCCAAACTCAAAGAAGCCAATGTCACCCCCATCGCCGCCGCCGCGTTATTCTTCGATGACCCGGCACAAGTTGCCGCCGACAAACTGCGCAGCAAAGTCGGCTACATCATCAGCGACCGTGACTATCCACCCAGCGGCCTGAGTGAAGAAAACTTACTGTCCCAGCAAGTGATCCGCGCCACCTTCAACGGCAGCCCGATGCTCGGCTCATTCAAAGCCTACCCTGCCATGAAGCAGTGGAGCAGTGAAAATCACTATCAATTGAGCTTACCGTCGCTGGAGATTTACTACACCGACGGACATGTTGAGTATCAGTTGCCGATTAGTCGGACGGCGCAGTAGGGGATGTTGATTTACGCTAACCGCGTGCGCATGGGCATGGGCATGGGCACCACCCTACAAGAAATTGATTTAACTTCTTCACCACGCCGAAAGATGGCCCCAGAAATATAACAACAGCGTTTCCCTCTGTGTTCTCTGTGCCTCTGTGGTAAAAACGGGGATTTTACGCGGGACGCCCCGCGATCCCAGTAGCTATACCTTGCCCTGCAACGCCAGCCAGCTAACCACAAACAGAACCAACACAAACACACCCAGCATCAGCCCGGTGATGTTCTTCATGCGTTCACGGCGTTTGTCTTCGTTAATCATTGTTTGATTCATCATGGCACCACCACAGGATTGATATCCAACACCAGCGCTGCAAACAGCACCACCAGATGCAGCAGCGAGAACAGGAACAGGCGCATATCGCAGTCGGCTTCTGAGCGCAGGAATACTGCCGCTTTATAGAGGAAGATCGAACTTAGAATAGTCGCCGTCGCCAGATAGAACATGCCTGCTATGCCGGTGAAATAAGGCACCATGCTCAATGGCAACAGGATCATAGTATAGATAAAAATCCGCAGCTTGGTAGCGGCGACCCCTTTGGCGACCGGAATCACCGGCACACCGGCGCGGGCGTAGTCGGCGCGATATTTCAACGCCAGACTCAAGGCATGCGGTTGCTGCCACACGACCATGATCACAAACAGTATCCAGGCATTGAGATCAACACCGCCGGCAGCGGCAGTAACACCAATCATCGGCGGCAACGCACCCGCAATACCACCAAGCTGATTGGCCCACGGTGTTCTTCGCTTCGCCCATATGGTGTAAACCACAACATAACCAAACGCCGCGGCAGCAGTCAGCCACGCGGTCACCACATTTACCTTTGCCGCCATGACAGGCAAAGGCAATGTCACCAATATTAATCCAATGATCAGCGTCAATTGCGGCGACACTGCGCCGACAACCAATCCACGCGAGCGCGTCCGCGCCATCAGGCGATCGATATCGCGATCATAAAGATTATTCAACATGCACGATCCCGCTGTGACTAACGCCAGCGTGATCAACATCCATACCAGCGATTCAACGCCGGGTAATGCGCCCCGATTACCGACATAAGCGCCGGCCAACGCGGCAACCAGTGTTAATCCGACAATACCGGGCTTGGCAATGGCATACAGCGCCTTTACCGTATGGGCAATCGAAGATGCCCGGCGTTGGGTTGTTACTAAATATTGATAGGTGCTTTGAATCTGCATAATCACCACCTACTACTTGTCTCCGAATTTAAGAAATTGGCAGGCCCGAAGGCCTGCCAAACGTTTGGGAGGTTACGCTTTATCGTAGTTATAGGGGGTCCAGCCCGCAGGCAACACCGGTGGCTCTAGGAAATTGCCGGGGCCTGGGATGACTTCAGTATGAGTGAACTCAAGTGACTTCGAGCCCCATGGATTGGCAGGCGCCTTCGCACCCGCAACCGCACAATGGATCCACGACACCAGCATGATCAGGATACCTGCGGCAGCGATATACACGCCGTAGGTAGCCAGATGCTGAGTCGCCTCGAACTGCGGGAACTGCTGGTAATCGTAATAACGGCGCGACATGCCATCAAGACCGATCAAGTACAGCGGTGCCATGGTGACGTTCATGCCGATAAAAAACAACCAGCAAGAGATCTTGCCCATGACTTCGTTGTAATAACGGCCGGTCAACTTGGGCAGGTAGTAATACACGCCGCCGAAGATCGCCATCGTACCCGACATGGCCATGACATAATGGAAGTGACTCATGATGGCATAGCTGTCAGACAGGCCATAGTCGATCGAAGCGAGTGCGTTCGGGATACCCGTCAGACCGCCAATCAAAATCATGAACAACACGCCGATTACCCAGTGCAGCGGCGTACGGAACTCGATACTGCCTTTATAGAAGGTACCGACCAGACTCATGATCATCAGACCGAAGGGAATGGAGATCAGCAGCGTGGTGAAGGATTGCAGCTGACGCAACCAGTTCGGCATACCCGCGACGAACACATGATGAATCCACACGTCGCCACCGACCGGGATGAAGGCAATGATCGCCCAAATCAATACTTTGTAGTTAAAGATCTGGTTGCGCGAGAAGGTGGCCACGATCTCGAAACAGACACCCAGGAATGGCAACAGAATGACGTACACCGCCGGATGCGAGTAGAACCAGAACAAGTTCTGATACAACAACACATCACCCCCTTTGGTTGGATCATAGAAGCCGAAGCCCAGATATTTATCCAAGGTCAGCAACAGCACACTGGCCGCCAGCACTGGAATAAAGATCAGCTGGATGATGTTCGATGTGAATACGGCCCACGTCAGCACGTTCATCTGGAACCAGCCCATGCCTTTGGCGCGCATGAAGGCAACGGTACACGCCAAATTCACCGCGCCAAACACGGAAGACATCCCCAGCACTACCACGATCATAGTATAGAGCGCAGTATTACCGGCCATCTCGGATTCCGAATACGGCGGATAACCGGTCCACATGCCATTGAAGGAATCTGGGATTACATAGTTGCTCAGCGCCAGCAACACGCCGGACCAGAACAGCCATACGCTCAGTGCATTCACACGCGGGAAGGCCATATCTTTGGCCCCGATCATGATCGGTACCGCCCAGTTGGCGAAGAAACCGAGCAAGGCGGGAATCTGGAAGCCCAGAATCATGACCGCGCCATGCATGGTCAGCCACAAATTATAGACATTCGGATCTTCGGTCAGTGTCGGCCCGAGTGAGCCGAGTTCGATACGAATCAGCATCGCCATCAGACCGGCCACCGCAAATGCGGCGATCGATCCGATCAGATACCAAATACCCAGGATCTTATGATCGCAACTAAAGACCCATTCTTTAACTGTTTTTGGTTGTGCCATGACTTACTCCCTCTCTTACAGTGTCGTCGCAGTGGCAGGTGCGGCGGGTTGCGCAGCAGCAGTCGGTTGTTCAGCGGCAGGCGCAGCAGCAGATGCCTGAGCCGCCATCCAGCTTTCAAAATCCGCCGGACTGACCACCTTAACCGTGCCATACATGCCGGAGTGCAACATGCCGCAGTATTCACGACAGGTCACCACCGACTCGCCCAACTCATTTGGCATGAACCACTCATAGGTCACACGCCCAGGCACCACGTCTTCAGTGACGCGGAACTTGTTCATGTAATGCGAGTGAATGACATCGTTACTGGTCATCCGCAACAGTACTGGCTGCCCCTGCGGAACGACGAGCTCGTTAGTCGTGGTTACACCATTGGGATATTCATACGACCAGCTCCACGTCTGACCGGTGACTTTGATTTCATAAGCGTCCTTGGGAACCTTGCGATAGTTATCGTGCAGATCCCAGGCTTTGGCGAAGAGGAACAAGTCATCGGCCAAAAACAAGGCGGAAGGAATAATCAACCAGCCAAGCATCGCCTGGGTACTTAGCTTTGGTTGCTTACCGACATCACCCGCATTCTTACGCTTGTAAGCAAACAGTAAATACACGGTCAATATCAAAAAAATAACGCCGATGATCGTCAAATCGACGAATATTTCATGCAACACATGATCATAATGTTCATGCGGTGCCATTGCAAAATCCCGGGTCCGGGTCGGAATATCATCCGTTCCTGTCCCCGCCATTACGATCCCTGACATCCAGGGAGATGCGGCCAATGCCAACAGGCCGCCGCTAAACAGCCTCTTAATCTTCACTTTTTTTCCCTCCGTTTCATGAGAATTGATCCGCCGACCAGCGAAGTTACGCCCAGCCCTAAGGCACCGACTGCGATAAACATCGGGTAATTCAAGGTGTATTTGCCATCATGATAGTTGTAGCTATAACAAGCACTCATCATGAAATTCACCATGTTCGATGCCGACAATTCGCTGCCATAAGCTTTGGTAATCGAGATTCCTATATCTGACGCTTGAATTGAGCCTGCATAGAGAAAGCGCGTAACCCTGGCATCCGGCGATACCACAAGAAAAGCTGCCGGATGGAGAAATACGCGATCCCTTGGCTCCCAGAAGAACTTGAAGCCTACAGAGCCCGTCAGACGTTCGATGTCACTGGGATTCTTGAAGCGGGCCATGGTCCAGCCCTGCGGCAGGCCATCGTGAAATCCGGCATGATGCACAAACATTTCCAGATTTTCTTGCGTATCATTTTTGTCAAATGACACGGTAAGCACACGATAATCCTGGCCCAACTTCCAGCTGGACACGCCCTTGAGTGTGGTCCGCAGCGAATCATTGATCGCCGGGCAGGCGCCATCGCAACTGTAGTACGACAACACCAGGATCAGCGGCTTATCCATCAGGTCACCCAACCGCAATTCTTTGCCATTAGAGTCCTGAAGCGCATAATCACGCGCCACTGACACACCCAGGAATTTGTCCTCATCGATCTTCATGATCGACGAATCCACCGTCGAATTAGGAATCTTGCCATAGGCTGCCTGCGCCGATTCAACACCTACCATCATGGCGCAAGCCAACAATCCGGCTTGAACCAGGCAGTTTTGTTTCACTGAATCCCTGCTCAACAACATGGCGTAAGCCTCGCGATCCAATTACCAAATAAAAATCTGCAACAACACCCATATACCCAGCACGTTGACGAAATGCACATACATCGTCATTGAACGCGCATAGGAAGGACTTAGATTCCCTTTCAACGCGGGCGGCACTGCCAACAACATGATCAGCAAACCAAACACGATGTGCGCAAAGTGAATACCGGTCATGCCATAAAGCGCGGTGGCGTAGGAGTTGGTTCCGATGTTGAAGCCTTGGGAACCCAAATGGCTCCACATGCTTGCCGTCATCACCGCAAACAAGACCCAGATCACCATCGATACCAGTGTCATGCTGGCAAAGCCTTTGGCGTCACCCTGCATTTCTTTCTTGCGTGCAATACCGATGGTCACGCTGGAAACAAGCAACAGAATTGTCGCCATGAAGGGAGCAGAAATCTCCGGGGTTCCTGCGGGTGGCCATACCGGTGCTTCAAGACGCATTGTCCAGTAAGTTGCCAACAAGCCCAGGATGGTCATGACTTCGGTGAAGATGAACATCAACATCGCCGAGGGACTCCAGCCCTCGTCATGAACCACACCCACCGTAGCGCCGACCCAGCCAAAGCCGCCGATGACCAGCAACAGCAAGGCCAGCGTTAAGGCGATGACCGCAAACAATCCCTGGTGGTAAACGAACTGAAACATGAAGGCCCATGGCAAAAACAAACCCGCACCAAACCCAACCAT
Organism: Gammaproteobacteria bacterium; assembly: GCA_016200485.1. Taxonomy (NCBI): domain Bacteria; kingdom Pseudomonadati; phylum Pseudomonadota; class Gammaproteobacteria; species Gammaproteobacteria bacterium. The sequence continues at coordinate 82,684 of JACQEP010000009.1, read as the reverse complement.
CAATGGCCAGGGTTCGTAATGCCAGTGGGCCGCATCGTGATTAGCACTCATTGACTACTCCCTCCTTACGCTTGAAAATCAAAATTAAAAAAGTACGGAACCTGGCGCCAAATCTCGCTGACTCAGGACAAATAAACTATAGCTTGAGCAAAGGATGCAGAACTGATAAATGGCATAATTTTTTATTATTTATACGCATATGCACCTCGGAAATTACTTTTGTACAAGTTCCATGCGGCTAGAACGTGGACGACGGATGAATGTTCTACTCTTTTATTACCCATGTCAATAGTATGGCTATTCATGACTATTTTAGTCATGTATTTTGTTTACTACTTTTATCCTGAAAATTAGTTTATTAGAAACATATGGTTACAAATATTCATGGCTAGACCAGAATCGTCCATGTAAGATTTATGGGATTAATGTCAATAGAAAATTCTTGGAGTGGCTATGATCAATACCAGCGAAAGTGAAACCGCCCCCCTTCCCTCGAATCGGAAACGCATCCCCTGGGACAAGCGGATTTATCTACTGCTCATCGGTTTGATCCTGGCTTCGGCGGTGAAATTGGTCATTAGCTGGATGACACCCGGCCCGCTGCCGCCCACGAACTATCCCGGTATCGGCGGCGACTTTACCCTCCAGAGCGCTCATGGCGCTGCGTCATTACATGACTATCGCAATAAGGTGGTCGTGGTGTTTTTTGGCTATACCCATTGCCCCGACATCTGCCCGCAGACATTAGGCAATATCGCTGCTGCGTTTCGATTGCTCAAAGGGATTGGCGAATTGGAAAAAGTACAGGGCATGTTCATCACGCTCGATCCTGAACGTGACAATGTCGAAAAAGTCAGCAGCTTTGCACGATATTTTCACAACCGCATACTAGGCCTCACCGGAACACAAGAACAAATTGCGTCTGTTGCCAATCAATTCAAGATTACTTACGAGAAGCAGGCTGTCGCATCATCTGCACTTGGCTATAGCATCGGTCATGGCGGTTACATTTTTATTATTCGGCCCGATGGCTCGCTGGGAAATCTATTGAGCCATACCAGTACGCCCAAAGAAATTACTGAGGCAGTCCGGCCCTGGCTTGATTGGGCGAAAAAAAATTAAGTATCTATCCGCAAAAAACGCAAATAAACGCAAATTTTTTGTAGGGGCGATTCATGAATCGCCCCTACGTATCTGTCCACTCGAATTCTTAAGCACGCTTTTCACTTAAGAAACCGCAAAAAGAAGAGGAGGCCAATGGCCTCCTCTTCTTTTGCAGCTAACAGTAAAAATTACTTGGCTGCGTCTACCATATATTGCACAGCGGCCTTGACATCATCATCAGACAAGCTGGAACGACCACCCTTCGGCGGCATTAATCCTTTGCCTTTGAATCCTTTAATAGCATGATCATTCAACGTCTCAATACCCTGATCAATACGCGGCGCCCATGCTGCCTTATCGCCAAACTTCGGCGCGCCACCAACACCAGCGCCATGACACATTTTGCATACCGACTCAAAGGTAGCCTTACCATCCGCCGCATTAGCAGGCGCTACCATTACCAAGCCAGCCGCAGCTAAAACAGGTAACACGCCCTTGAATACACGAGTCATTTTCATTTAGATGTCTCCGTTTTTTTGATCTTGATCCGAATCTGATAAGCACTTCATTCAGTAGTGCGTACCTAAATAAATTTCCAACTTACAGCGTAACGATACACTCAATTGGTGCATGAACAATACACCTTCACTTTTTAAAAGTCCACTGTGTTTATATGGCGATTTCTGAGGAAACGACTAAAGATATCAGCCGTTACCCTCAATCGTTTGAGGATAAATTTTGAAGACAATTGGCTTATTTTACGCTTACTTAACAACACGCAAGCTGGGGCGCCCCTTGCTCGGCGTACCATCGGCCGCTGGCGGCTCATCACCACCCTCGCCTTCATCATCGTCCGAGAAGACCATGCCGCGTCCGTTCTCTTTGGCGTAAATTGCCATTACGGCTTGCGGCGGAAAACTGACTTCCATTGATGTGCCACTAAAGCGGGCGCTGAACATCACCCAATCATTATTCATTTGCAAATTGCGCACAGCTTGCGAACTAATGTTGAGGATGATTTTACCGTCCTGAATAAATTGTGTCGGTACAGAGGTGTTTTCAGCCCCTGCATTGACCAGGACATATGGCGTTAAACCATTATCGATAATCCAGTCGTAGATGGCTCGCAACAAATAGGGGCGTGATGAAATCATTAGCTTCTCTTTATCTTTGCATTATCTTTGCATTTGTAATCAAACCCGCATCGCTCGTTCTGTCTCACTCAAACTGGCACGAAACGCTGCCCGACTAAATATCCGGTCTGCATATTTGAGTAATGCGCGAGCGGGGGGTGGCAAATCCACACCATAGATTGGCAACCGCCATAACAACGGTGCCAGGCTGCAATCCACCAGTGATAACTCATCACTCATAAAATACGGCTTATGATCAAAAATGGGGGCCACTGAGGTCAGTTCGTCGCGCAATATGCGGCGTGCCTTGTCGGCCTTGGCCGCATCTTTTCCGGTGAGGTCATTCACCAATCCATACCAATCCCGCTCGATGCGATACAGTAGCAGGCGCGTCTGCGCCCGGCCGATCGGATCCACCGGCATCAAGGAGGGCTGGGGAAACCGTTCGTCAAGATATTCCATGATGACCGGAGAATGATAAAGCACCAATTCCCGATCCACTAACGTAGGAAAGGAGTTGTACGGATTCAACTCCATAATATCTTCCGGCAAGTGATTATCGTCAGAACCGACAACCTCGACGGTTGCGTTTTTTTCCTTCAACACAATCCGTACACGGTGGCTGTAAGGGCACGAATTACCGGAATACAGCGTCATCACTGTCCTTCGACCGGCGGCTGCCACCATTCACATCTCTCCTACCTGGGTTTGCCTGCGCGCCCCTGAACCTAGGGACACTGGAACCGAACATTATACCGAAGCCTGATTTGCTTTGTCAGAGCGGCGGGAATGAAATCGATGCTGTTTGGATTCTTATTTGACGACCAAGACACCCCGGTACATCCCCATCTGGCAGGTAAACTCATACTCGCCGGACTGAGGTGGCGTAACGTCCAGATTCCGGGGCTCATCAAGCGGCAGTTCAGCCGACACTCCCAAGCCATTGAAAATAACTTTCTCGGCGCAAGGTGAGGCATCACGGCGAATAAAGCGCAAGGTCGTCGCCTGACCACGCGGCACCTCAATCCGGGCTGGATCATAGACACCGCCATCGACAATGATCTCAATCACCGCGGCGGCCTGCGCTTGTTGCAGCCGGGGTTTGTTCACCCAAAACCAGCCGATGACAAACAGGATCAGCAGCAGCCCCAGCCCGTTGACCAGCCACGCCATCAGACCTCCTGAGGCCGATACCAGCGCAGGCGATTGGCATTACTCACCACCGTCACCGACGACATGGCCATCGCCGCCCCGGCGATCATGGGGTTCAGCAACAAGCCAAAAATCGGGTACAAGACCCCCGCCGCGACGGGAATCCCCAATGAGTTGTAAATGAATGCACCGAAGAGATTTTGTTTGATATTGCGCATCGTGGCACGGGAGATGGCAATCGCATCCGCAACACCGTGCAATGAACCCCGCATTAAGGTCACATCCGCGCTCTCGATGGCCACATCAGTGCCGGTACCAATGGCCAGTCCAACGTCGGCGCGCGCCAACGCGGGCGCATCATTAATCCCATCGCCGACCATGCCGACAATTTCACCCTGTTGCTGCAAGGCGGCGATGTGGTTTGTTTTATCTTGAGGTAATACTTCGGCAATGACGGTATCGATGCCCACCGCTGCAGCCACTGCCTGGGCCGTTGCCCGATTATCCCCCGTCAACATCACCACCTTGATACCAATCGCATGCAGGCGTGCGATCGCGGCTTTGGAATCCGGTTTGATAGGATCCGCTACGGAGATAATACCGATAGCACGTCCGTCTACCGCCACGAACATGGGTGTCTGCGCCTGTGCTGCCAGCCGTTCCATATCATTACTCAGCACCGAAATATCGATTTTGCGATCAAGCATTAGTTTGCGATTACCCAGCAAAACATTGCGCTCCTGAACACGCCCGGCAACGCCGTGTCCGGCGATGGCTGCAAATTGTCCTGCGTTATGCAGCGTTAGATTACGCTCACGCGCAGCCTCGACAATCGCCTCTGCCAAGGGATGTTCCGAACCCAACTCCAAACTGGCCGCATATTGCAACAATTCTGTTTCATTACTGTGCGCTAAAGGGATCAAAGCCGTCACTGCAGGCCGCCCCTGGGTCACGGTTCCCGTTTTATCGAGCACAATCGTGGTCAACTGACCCGCACGCTGCAAGGCCTCGCCATTGCGAATCAAGATGCCAAATTCCGCAGCCTTGCCAACACCGACCATAATCGAAATGGGCGTTGCCAATCCCAAGGCGCACGGACAGGCGATAATCAACACCGTCATCGTCGCTACTAATACATAGGCGACTTTGGGTTCGGGACCGAAGTTATACCAAGCCAGAAACGTTAATATCGCGATAATCAATACCGTCGGCACAAAGATCGCCGAAATTCGATCGGCAAGCCGTCCGATCGACGGTTTGGAGTTTTGCGCCTGACGGACCAATTCAATGATACGCGCCAGCGCGGTATCACTACCGATGTGTGTCGCACGAAACAAAAAACTACCACTTTTATTGAGCGTGCCACCCACTACGTGATCACCAACATGTTTTTCAATCGGGATCGGTTCGCCCGTAAGCATAGACTCATCAACATTGGAGTGGCCATCGATAATCACACCATCCACAGCGATCTTTTCACCGGGCCGCACCCGCAGCGTTTCATCCAGGCCAATTTCTTCAATCGGTATATCCAGCTCGCGCCCGTCACGCAGCACGCGCGCAGTCTTTGGCTGTAGGCCAATCAAGCGTTTAATGGCCTCCGAAGTCTTACCACGAGCGCGCATCTCCAACGCCGAACCCAGATTAATCAGTGCAATAATGATGGCGGCGGCTTCGAAATAAACATGTTGCGCCTGTTCGGGCACCCAATCGGGATTGATTACGATCAATGTCGAATATACCCAGGCCGAGCCCGTACCCAGTGCAATCAAGGTATCCATATTGGCGTTATGCGCCTTAAATGCCTTCCACGCCCCTCTGAAAAATCGTGCGCCTGAGTAATACAATACCCATAGCGTCACGAGCGAAACCGACGCCCAAAATGCTTGATGATCCATGACATGCGGCATTACCCCCAGCGTGTCCATCAAGAACAAAGGCACCCCGATCACCGCCGCCGCAACACTCTGCTTCAATAAATTACGGTAATAAGCGAATTCCGTCTCTTCTTTGACGGCGCTATCGGCAGCCGTTTTAAGTTCACTGGCTTCATAACCGGCATCGACCACTGCCTTGATCAATACGGTGGCGGGAGCACTTCCAGTCACCGCAGCGGTATGCTCGGCGAAATTAACATGCGCCTCGCTCACTCCTGGTACGTTCTTGAGCGCGTTCTCGACCGATGCCACGCATCCTGCGCAGCTCATACCACCGATCGATAAACGCAACGTCTCAGACTTACTCATTAAAAATCACCCACGCAGTGCATCGCGAACCCGCTCCAGTTTAGACCGCACTGTTGCTGCTAATTCGGCAACTCCCGGTTTATTCACCAGCTTCAATACCGCCTCTGGATCCATAAAGGCGACGGTGATTGAATCATCAGCTTCCTCGCGGACAACGACATTACAGGGTAGTAATAAGCCAATATCCGGATCCGCCTCGATCGCCTGATGCGCCAGCGGCGGATTGCAGGCACCTAAAATACGGTAAGGGCGACGATCAATATTGAGCTTCTTTTTCATCGTTGCCTGGACATCAATATCCGTCAACACACCAAAGCCTTCTTTCTGCAATTCGGCAGTCACTCGTTCGATGGCTGCATCGAACTTGCCCTTTACATTCACGCTAAATCCGTACATTAAACTCACCCCTCATGTAATGAATTAGGTATCTCAACGCCGGGTGTTCTGTTGCATCTCGAACCAGACGGCGTACACCTGATCGGGCCAGGTCGACTGGAACCACTCGACCACAGCATCTATATCCTGATCTGTCAGCTTATCCTTCCAAGCAGGCATATTACCCTGTCCTGCTGGACTACCTTCGTGAATCATTTCTTGTAGCCAGTGGCGCGGATGATGCCAGGCATGACCACTACCATCCAACGGTGGTGGCGGATATTTCCCATCCACACCCACCTGCCGCCACTGTGGTGCACCCTCTCCATGTTCACCATGACAACGTACGCAGTGCTGGCGATAGACCTGCTCACCTGCAACCACTTTGGCAGGATCATGCTGACGCACAATCGGTGCGCCACTCATGGTTTCCACCACATGGCCTTGTTGCCGCTCGCACCCTGACAACACGAGCGCTATAGCCATTAAGCAATACGCGGAACCAACTCTCTTCGCGAGATTCAATATTTAATACTCCATATGGTCATATTGCATCGGAACCGGCTCAACAGAATGCTTGTCCGCCATACGATGATGCAGAATCTTCCTCCAGCGCCTGCTGGCATACTTCTCATATTGTATCTTGTTTAGAGTCACGTACGGCCAAAGGACTCCGAGATAGAGACAAAATCTTATCCATGCAAAAAATTGGAAAAACCCCTGTTTTCAAGGCTATGCTACGAAACCAGGCATCCCATTGAAGGGCTGGCACTAGAGATTGCGTTAGGGTTCGGACTCGAATCGCAATACAACAGCAGAACTATGTCCAGTGAAGTTACATGACTCTCCTGAACCTCTCCTGCTCCCAGGCAAGAAAGATCAACGACAGCACAACTCAAGACATGGAGTTTTATAATGGGCTAGAATACCCAAATACATCCAGGGTTAAAGTTCCGCACTATTGATATGGCATGAATATGTTTGAAATAAAGGATCTTAACCCTCGGGCCAAAATGTCGTTATATATTCAGGCACGGCATCCATTGAAGAAATAAGACATTTACAGTCTACCGAGGACAACACATGGCTTTCGAAAATATTGCTAACTATTACGAACAATTGGTCTTTAACGAAATCAAAACCACGTTAAAAGCGATGAAGCGCAAGGCCGATGAGGACTTGATGGAAGATATCGCCTGCGTCGCGCTAAATCGGCTTCCGTCACGCTATGTCCGCCACCATGTGGATTTGATTTTTTATCTCTCCGCCGAAGAACATGCGCACATCGCACAAACCGTACGTAATGCAGTGACAGAAGCGATTCAGTTTGTGGATCAGCACCGGCGCTAAGCAAACTTATTAGTAGTCCAACCAATCAGCATTCACCATCGGCAGTAGCGGCTCACTCACCGGCTGAGCGGGAAATATCCGCAAATCCGCGTAGTGCCGTTCCGCCAACTTCTGACTGCTGTTATCGAAACGCACCTGTACCGTCAGCGCATCATCTCCGGCAGCCAATCGATCCACCGCCACCGTTTGCCCAAGCAACACTTCATTACCCAGCAATGGTGAGCGCGCCTCAACCTTGACTCCAGGCGCTAACCCCATGATTTTTGAAAGCGGCACCTTGGCGCTCATCCATAAACTGGAAACATCCACCATATCCACCACCGCGATACCCTGCGGCACAAAGATTCCTTCAGGGGCATAAACTTCAGTGATCATCCCATCGCCAGGGGCTCGCACGCGAATTACCCCGTCCGCCTTTTTTCCCAGCGCCAGCGCACGAATCGACTCATCCGTTTGGCCATGGGCACGCAACCGGTTGCGCGCATCAATCAAAGCCAGTGCGTCTTTACGCCGCTGACCATCCAGATAATCCATTTGCAATTGCACCAACCCCGGAGAATAAATCTCCAGTAACACATCACCCTGCTTTACACGCTGCCCCACCTTTGCCTTGACAATACGCTCCACCCATCCCTCACTTTCAGGGATCACGTCACGATTGCGATGACTATTATCGACGTAGGCCACGACATCGACCGGATGCAACTCTGAGGGTTTCATAGTCGATACTGCAGGGACCAAGGCCTCGCCACAGATTAGGCAGCGCCCAGGCGTCTCAGAAACCACTTCAGGATGAATAGGACAACGATATCCTGGCTGCATATGTTGGCGCGCGTGTTCCAGCGCCGTCTCCACCGCTGGCGCCGGCGGCTCCAATACTGGGGATTGAACTTGAACAGGAGCGGTAACGGAAGGCGAGGCCGGAACCGTCAGCACGGCTATTACACCGATCACGAACAGCGCCAAACCAACATCGGCCCCGACCCTAACCCAACGCCGCTGCCCTGATTCAGACGCCCCAGACGACCAGCGCGCTGTCACGCGCTGCATCCAACTACCCTGCTCTTCCATCATTGCTAAAACTACCTAGATACCCTTCAACATCAACAATTGTGGCATATCGGCTCCACATCGCCAACGGACCCGCCCGCCACAACCAAAGCCTGGCATGAAATCACTTGGTCAAGGTCACAAACAAGCGCGTCAATTGCTCCGGCAACTTCTCGACATTATCGATCACGGCATAACTATCACCGAAAATATCAGCCACCTATTCATCGGCCCGGGGATCAAGGCTAATTGATAGAGGAAGGACGCAGATAAATTTAGATTCGCCTGCGGCTATCTACTCTGCATTCACACCGCCCGGCATCTTCAATATCACCTTCGCCTCTTCCAATAAGAAGTCCTTGAACGCCTGGGCAACAACGGACAAGCGCTTGCCCTGCCGGTGAACGATGTACCAGTGCCGCAGGATGGGAAAATCCTGTACATCCAGCACTACCAAATCTTTGGCGCGCAACTCAAGACCCAGGGTATGAATGGAAACCAAGCCAAGTCCCAAACCCGCAGCCACCGCCTGCTTGATGGCTTCATTACTGCTCATCTCCATGCTGGTGTTCAATTCAATACCACGTTCACTGAAAAATCGTTCCATGGCAATCCGGGTACCGGAACCTGCTTCACGCACAACAAAGATTTCAGTTTGCAGTTGCTGAAGTGGAATTTTTTTCTTTTTAGTGAGTGGATGATCGGGCGGCGCGATCACCACCAGCGGATTTTCCATGAATGGCTCAGCCACCAATTCCAAACCTTCCGGTGGTTTACCCATGATCACCAAATCTTGTTCATTGGCGTCGAGCTGGCGTAGCAATGTTTCACGATTCGTAACGTCTAGCGTAAAACTCACACCTTCATGCCGCTTCACGAATGCAGCCAACAATCGTGTCGCAAAATAATTAGCAGTACTGGCCACCGAAATGCGCAAACGTCCGCGTTGTATACCTTTGAGTTGTTCAATGACTTCTTCGGCTTCACGCACTTGGGCAGCAATCGTGCGGCAATAATGATACATCTCGCGTCCCGCTTCGGTGAGATAAATCTGTTTGCCGATTTGTTCAAACAACGGCAAACCGACATTTTCTTCCAGCTGTTTTATTTGCATGGAAACTGCGGGCTGCGTAAGATGCAAATCCTGCGCTGCACGCGTGTAACTCAGATGCCGTGCAACCGCTTCAAATACCTTTAACTGACGAAATGTAAGGTTCATATTTTCCCATAAGTAATAGCTTATGGCAACAATCATAAACTCTGAATTTACTTTATACAAATATCCGCTATAGTGGCCTACATCCACTGCTTACCCGCCGACCACTGCCGCGGTCCGGCACCAGGGTCTCAGTGGTGAAGAAGTTTGAAGCGGCTGACGATTTACACCAACCATCAAGGAGCACTGCCATGGCAGTTAAGACCTACAACGCGGGCGTGAAAGAATACCGCGAAACCTATTGGACGCCGAATTACACCCCGCTGGATACCGACATCCTGGCCTGCTTCAAGGTCACCCCGCAAGCCGGCGTACCGCGTGAAGAAGTCGCTGCGGCCGTTGCGGCCGAGTCCTCCACCGGCACCTGGACCACGGTGTGGACCGATCTGTTGACCGACCTGGACTACTACAAGGGCCGCGCCTACGCCATCGAAGACGTGCCGGGCGACGACACCTGTTTCTACGCCTTCATCGCCTACCCGATCGATCTGTTCGAAGAAGGGTCGGTGGTAAACGTGCTGACTTCGCTGGTGGGCAACGTGTTCGGTTTCAAGGCCCTCCGCGCCCTGCGTCTGGAAGACATCCGCTTCCCGATCGCCTACGTGAAGACCTGCGGCGGACCGCCACAAGGTATTCAGGTCGAACGCGACATCATGAACAAGTACGGCCGTCCGATGCTGGGCTGCACCATCAAACCCAAGCTGGGGTTGTCCGCCAAGAACTACGGCCGCGCCGTATACGAGTGTCTGCGCGGCGGTCTGGACTTCACCAAGGACGACGAGAACGTCAACAGCCAGCCCTTCATGCGCTGGAACCATCGCTTCGATTTCGTTATGGAGGCCATCCACAAGGCCGAAGCGGAGACCGGCGAGCGCAAGGGGCACTACCTGAACGTGACCGCGCCCACACCGGAGGAGATGTACAAGCGTGCCGAATATGCCAAGGAATTGGGCGCGCCGATCATCATGCACGACTACCTGACCGGCGGCCTGACGGCCAATACCGGCCTGGCCAACTGGTGCCGCAACAATGGCATGCTGTTGCACATCCATCGCGCCATGCACGCCGTACTGGACCGTAACCCGCATCATGGTATCCACTTCCGCGTACTGACCAAGGTGCTGCGTCTGTCCGGTGGTGACCACCTGCACTCCGGTACCGTGGTCGGCAAGCTGGAAGGCGATCGTGCAGCCACTTTGGGCTGGATCGACACCATGCGCGACCGGTTTATCAAAGAAGACCGTTCACGCGGCTTGTTCTTCGATCAGGACTGGGGCTCCATGCCTGGCGTGATTCCAGTCGCCTCCGGTGGTATCCACGTCTGGCACATGCCGGCACTGGTCAACATCTTCGGTGACGACTCCGTGCTGCAATTCGGTGGTGGTACGCTGGGTCACCCTTGGGGCAACGCGGCTGGCGCCGCCGCCAACCGCGTCGCGCTGGAAGCCTGCGTCGAAGCTCGCAACCAGGGGATCGCGATTGAGAAGGAAGGTAAGGACGTTCTTACCAAAGCGGCCAAAGCCAGCCCTGAACTTAAGATTGCGATGGAAACCTGGAAGGAAATCAAGTTCGAATTCGATACTGTAGATAAATTGGACGTGGCACATAAGTAGCGGATCGAAGTGCGGAGTTAAATGTAGGGTGCGTTACACGCACCAATATTCGGTGCGCACAGCGTACCCTACAAACCCGCACTTTAACCCAATATAAAACGTGAACAACACCAAACTCGAATTTGAAACAAAACTTTTGGAGATAAGACAATGAGCGAAATGCAAGACTACAAATCCAGTGTGAGCGATGCCTCAAGCCGGAAATTTGAGACCTTCTCGTATCTGCCCGCCATGACCAAAGAGCAGATCCGCAAGCAGGTGGAGTACATCGTCAGCAAAGGGTGGAACCCGGCCGTTGAGCACTCCGAGCCGGAAAACGCCTTCGACCATTATTGGTACATGTGGAAGCTGCCGCTGTTTGGCGAAACCAACGTGGACAGAATCCTGGCTGAAGCCGAAGCCTGCCACAAGGCGCACCCCAACAACCACGTGCGTCTGGTCGGCTACAACAACTTTAATCAGTCCAAGGGTGCCGAGATGGTGGTATTCCGCGGTAAAGCTGTATAAGTTCGGTCGGGTCGAGCTGTAATCAAAAGCCCCTGGCCGGTTTCCGCCCAGGGGCTTTTTTTGTCTCACTAATTATAGAAGACAAACCGCCAAAGGATAATCACCATGAGTAAAAGTAATCTCGAGCAATATCAAGTCAAAAAAGAACCTTACTACCGTCCGGTCGCCAATGAAGTCGGTTTATATGAGGCCGCATACAGCGTCCGCATGCCCGTCATGCTCAAGGGCCCGACCGGTTGCGGCAAATCGCGCTTTGTTGAATACATGGCGTGGAAACTGAAAAAACCGTTGATCACCGTCGCCTGTAATGAAGACATGACCGCCTCAGATCTGGTCGGCCGCTTCCTGCTCGACAAAGATGGCACCAAATGGCAGGACGGCCCGCTGGCTACGGCCGCGCGTATCGGCGCCATTTGTTATCTCGATGAAGTGGTTGAGGCGCGGCAGGACACTACCGTGGTCATCCATCCACTGACCGACCATCGCCGCAACCTGCCGCTGGACAAAAAAGGTGAACTGATCGAAGCACATCCGGATTTTCAGTTGGTGATTTCATACAACCCCGGTTATCAGAGCTTGATGAAAGATCTGAAGCAATCCACTAAACAACGCTTCGCTGCGCTGGACTTCGACTACCCGACCGAAGACATCGAAACTGAAATCGTGGCCAAGGAAACGGATGTCGATAAAGATACCGCCCACAAGCTGGTGCAAATCGCGCATCGTGCCCGCAACCTCAAAGGCCACGGCCTGGACGAAGGCATTTCGACCCGTCTGTTGGTATATGCAGGTCAGTTGATTGCCAAGGGAGTTAACCCCGTTGCCGCATGCAGCATGACGCTGGTCCGACCACTGACCGACGATCCGGATATGCGCGATACATTGGATGCCGCAGTAAATACGTTTTTTGGATAAATGTAGGGTGCGTTACACGCACCAATGTCCGGTGCGCGCAGCGCACCCTACAAACGGGAATCAACGATGAGCATTAACTTCGACGATTACAGGGAACAGTTTACTGAAGCATCGCCTGAGATCAGGGATGTGCTGGAAGGCAGTTTCCACGAAGCCGCGCGCGTCATGTCGCCTGCCGGCCTGCAAGCTTATCTTGATGGTGGCAAAGGACTCATCAATCTCGGTCGCGGCAAAGAATTGGTCATAGCCTATCTTCAAGAAATGCCATTGGTGGTGAAAGAGTGCGGCGACGACATCATCAACGACTGTCTGCATGCTGCATTGAAATTATCTTCCATGACCTCCGGCGAGATCATCGCCCTGCTCTTCAACAGCCTGCCGACGGCTGCACGTCGCCTCGGCGATCCCGAGTTGTTGCGCGGTTATCTGGCATTGGTTCACCAGATTTCAGCCAAGGCGCCGCGCGGCTTGCGCCCGATGCTGTCGCAACTCGATGCATTGTTATCAAAACTCACCCTGTCCGGCCTCAAGCGCTGGGCAAATTTCGGCGCCGAAGCCTATCGCACCAATCTCCAGGCTCAGGCGGCCTATTTTGGCCTCCAGACTCAAGACAGTCTGGCCGTGTTGCAAAAGGAACGCCGCGGCACACTGTTTATCGATAATCAGCGCAAACTCAATTTTTACATGCGGGCACTCTGGGGCCGGGATTTTTTTCTACGGCCTACGGCGGCCGATTACGAAGGTTTCCGCCCTTATATTGAAAAACACGTCATTCATCTGCCGGACGCCGTCGATAATATTGGCGATATCGCCGGCATCGATGTGTATCGCGCCATCGTTGCCCATCTGGCGGCACACATCTGTTATACCCGCAACGCGATCTCAGCCGAACAATTGAGTCAGGCGCAGATGTTCTTCATCGGCTTGCTTGAAGACGCCCGCGTCGAATATGAGGCCGCCAATGCCTTCCCCGGTCTGAAGAAGCTGTGGAAGCGGATGTTGTCATTGCAGCATGAATGCACCCTGGAACATCATACGACTGAAATCCTTGAGCATGTTGCACACATGCTGCTCGACGCCACGGTAAAATCGGATGATGCTGAGTTGAACACCTTCGCCGAAAAATTCCACGCCAATATCGACGCCAACAAAGACAACAACCAGTTCTCCTGGCACATGGGACTGGAGTTATACAACCTCTTTGCCGTGCGACGGGAGGTGCCCAGCCTGCGCATCCTGCAATCGATCCGCATTCCTTACCGCGACGACAACCGTTTCGTCTGGGAATTTGAAGAACTGTCCTGGGCTGATGGTGCAGCGCTCCCCGGTCAGTCACGGCAAGTGCGTAAGCGCATGTCATTGATGGAGATGGTCAACGAGGTGGATTGCGAACTGGCGGGAGACGACGCACAGGAAATCTGGACGCTATCGACGCCGTTCTATCTGGATGAAGGCTGCACCATCAATGAACTGGAAGGCAAGGAGCCTATCTCCGACCCCTATCGCTATCCGGAATGGGATTATCAGGTGCAATTGCACCGCCCGGATTGGACCACCGTTTTTGAGCGGCGTCCCAAGAAAGGGGATCCGGCAGACATCGAGAAGATTTTGCTCGAACACAAGCCGATTGCATTTCGCATCAAGCAGATTATCGACATGCTACAACCCGAAGGCGTGCAGCGAATGCGCAATCTGGAGGATGGCGATGAGATCGATCTCAACGCCGCCATTGACGCCATGATCGCCATCCGCATGGGTGAACAACCCAGCCCCCGCATTACCATGCGCAATGTGATCAAAAGTCGAGATTTGTGCGTCGTAGTCCTGCTTGATCTCTCCGAGTCGACCAATGAATTAGTCGCCGATACTGATAAATCGATCCTGCAGCTGACACGCGAGGCCTGCACCCTGGTCGCCACCGCGATCAACGGCATTGGCGACCCCTTCGCCATCCATGGCTTCGCCTCCGATGGCCGTCACGACGTGCAGTATTTTCGCTTCAAGGACTTCAATCAAAAATTCGATGATGAAGCAAAAGCGCGGCTGGCGGGAATGAAGGGCGGGCTCTCGACACGGATGGGCGCCGCAATGCGCCATGCGGGACAACACCTGCTTAAACAACCCGAACGCAAGAAGCTGCTATTAATCGTCACCGACGGTGAGCCAGCGGACATTGACGAGCGTGACCCACAACACCTGCGTTACGACACCAAAAAAGCGGTGGAAGAACTCTACTCCAAAGGCATTATGAGCTACTGCCTGACACTGGATCCGAATGCTGATAATTACGTTAAGCGCATTTTTGGCAGCAATAACTATACTGTGATTGACCATGTGCAACGACTACCAGAAAAATTACCTCTGTTGTTTGCAAGCCTGACCAAGTAAATACAAAGCCCAGACAAGCAACGTGTCCGGGCTTTGTATTCAAACAAACGCAGTTAAATTAGCTTATTTCTTGTCTTCTGGACATTGATTGAACTCAGTTGCCTTGTTGGCGTAGTCCATACAAAAATCGTCTTTCCCTGATGCGGATTTAATTGCCTTGCCATTGAATTTGGCGGTTATGACCTTGCTTTTGGTGATATCGAATCGATCATTAGCACAGGCCTTAACTGCCAAGTCTTGACATGCCGCCACCGAATCCGCGTCATGGTCTTTATTACATTCTTTCTCGCCATTACACTTGCGGTAGGCAGTCGCTTCCTGGCCTTTACAAGCAGTACGTTTATAATGAACCTCACAACTACCAGCATTCGCCAGTGAAGCACCCACCGACAATGTTAACCCCAAGCAGAACAGGACGAGCTTTTTCATTTATATCTCCTTTTTAAAAACAATGATCATCACCTTGCACTATCTTGATTACTGCCATACCCCAACAAAAAATATAGCAACACATCCACCGAATTCCTACTACCCTGCAAAATAATTTACTACACTTTAAACCGTGCAACCCCAGACTGGGACTCGGCAGCCAGTTTGGCCAACCCTTCCGAGGCAGCGGCAATCTGCTCTGTCCCCGCAGCCACCTGATCGACGATCTCGGTGACTTTATGGATATTGCGGTTGATCTCATCGGCGACACTGCTTTGCTCTTCTGCGGCAGTGGCTATCTGCTGATTCATCGAGCTGATTTTGTTAACCTCGCTGGTGATTTCTGTAAAAGATGCCCCTGCCTTTTCGGCAAAATTCCTGCCGTCCTGCGACTGACGATAGCTTTGTTCCATTACTTTTACCGCTTCACTGGTACCTGAACGGAATTTTACGATCATCTGCTGAATCTCATGGGTGGAATCCTTGGTTCGTTGCGCCAAGGTACGTACCTCGTCAGCCACCACGGCAAAACCACGCCCCTGTTCGCCCGCACGCGCAGCTTCAATCGCCGCATTTAGCGCAAGTAGATTAGTTTGCTCGGCAATACCATCGATAATACTCAAGACACCGCCGATATTTTCACTTTCCTTCGCCAGATTATTGATCACTCCCGTAGCAGACTCTACCTGCGCAGTAAGTTTGTTAATGGCATCCATGGTATCCTTGATCACGCGCCGGCCATCAACCACGCTTTTATCAGCCTTTTCAGCCGACAAGGCAGCCTCGGCAGCATTACGTGCCACCTCCTGAATGGTTGCAGACATTTCAGTGATTGCCGTAGCCAACTGAGTAAACTCATTTTGTTGTTGCTGCACACCTGCCTTGCTCTCCTGGGTAACACTGGACAACTCTTCTGAAGCTGTCGCTAGGTGAGTGCTGGTGGTGGCCATCTGCTGAATAATGGAACGGAATTTCTCGGCCATGTTGTTAAACGTCTTGGCCACCGCACCCAGCTCATCACCGGAAATAGTTTTGATGCGGGCGCATAAATCGCCATCGCTTATTTGTTGAGACGCTGTCACCAAATTACCGATTGACTGCATAGATGAACGGTAAAAGCCCATAAAGAAATACAGCACCACTGCCAGCGAGCTGATCACTAGTCCAATGATCAAGAATCGCTTTTGCTGTTCATGTGCCAACCGAGCATTTAGCAGCTGCTCAAGCGCTTGGCCCGTTACATCGAACAATGCAAAGTAGGAGTTTACCGCCTTGGTTGCCATGGCGTTATATTCTTGCGAGGTAATATTCCAATTTTCATCGAGTATCTCTTTCTTAACTACACCCAAAAGCTGGCTATTATTTTTAATGCCCCCTTCCAACGGGCCACTCAATAGCTCTTTCAGATCAGGACTGATTTTCAATGTTGCCTGAATCTCGTCATCAGTCGCCTCCAAGGCCATTCCGCTTCCCTCAAAGTCAATTAACATCTGCGCCTTTTCATTAAATGTGAGGGCACGGTTCGCGGTAAGAAACACCATTCCATAATAACGAACCTGTCCACCATGTTCAGCGGCCTTGGGAATATCGGTGGTTAGCGCCAATACCAGATGAATAGCGTCCAGACTTGGGTCAAGAATCAATCCGGATGATGCACTAAGACCACCGTATAATGAAATTACGTCATGGATGAGCGCATCATGCGCTTTTTTGCTTTCCTCGACGCTCATGCTGGTGGATGACTTTAACTTCTCCCAGGATGATTTTATTCCTGTCCACTGAGCCGCTGCGCCTAGCGTATTCTCGTTTTGCTGTGTAGCTTCATCAATGAGCTTGATATCCCCCTCAATCTCGCTGTTTTTTTCTGAGAGTTTATCTCCATCGGTTTTGTTGGATAAAACCACGCTCGAGAGATAACGATGTTCGGCAACGTGCTGTTGAAACTGCCTTAGCAGCTTGATGTACGTGATCCCAATTTGCTCGGACCGTGCCGCGCTAATGGTGTCACTAGAGACTTTTATCACCTGGTAGGTGGTCACGCTCAGGGGGATCAGAAACAATATGGCGACAATCGCCATTTTCTTTTGATATGACAGGCGATCCATCAACGCTATCGCCGGCGACAGAAATGTACTCACTATCTCTCTCCCTTCAATTATTGCGCAAACATTCGAATATTGAAGGTGTATCGGGCAATTCAAGGGATTACTTGAGCGGCTTCGTTTATCGTTAATTCAATTAAATCACTAAGTTAATTATTAAAATAATAACCACTTAATAGTCACACAATTTACTATTTCAGTATATCGATTTACTCATCACTACCCAGTGACACCTACGCTACGATGCCAAAAAAGCGGTGGCGGAACTCTACTCCAAAGGCATTATGAGCTACTGCCTGACACTGGATCCGAATGCTGATAATTACGTTAAGCGCATTTTTGGCAGCAATAACTATACTGTGATTGACCATGGGATTGACCATGTGCAACGGCTGCCAGAAAAACTGCCGCTGCTGTTTGCGAACTTGACCAAGTGACAGAAAACGGTGCAATTCATTGCGGAATGCGTCAATTATTTATTTAGAGGAAGAAACCCTATCGTTAAGCACACGTCTAATTTCTTGAATAGCCGAATATTTACCTAGACCAGGATAAATAGCCTGATTATGGCATGGATAATGCTTTGATTTTATTGAAGCAAAACCATGGAGGTAACTCACATGATGTGGCGCCTGAAAGAAATACCGATCTTCTCCAGTTTCCCGACCCAGATTGAGGCCATCTATTACAATCAGATCCGCCTCGCTTTACGCCGGCTTTCCAATCCCATACGCCTGGATCTCATCAACGAGCGCAACATCGATATGCTCATTGATAACGATTCATGGGTCTGCGTCGATCGCAGTATGAATGATATGCCGATTGCTGCCTGGACCGGCTTTGAAACGCAGGACCGGAACAACCTTCTCGCGCCAGTGAAGTGCAATCTGCATTACTACCACGGCGCTGCGGGAGTGATTGTGCGTGATGCACTCACCATCACCCACCGGCTATTGTCTGAACAACTTATCGGCGCCTCACCCAACACCCGCTAAACCGTAGGGGCGATTCATGCATCGCCCCTACATGAATTGCCTGTTAACTCTGTTGGCCTGGCGTATCTGGATACCGCGCATCCCCCACCCAGCGCGCAGGGATACCGGGAAAGGCGCTAATCATCGACACCCATACCGCCGACAGATAAGGAATCGACTGCACCAGCATTACAATCACCCACAACAACAAATCCAGAGATCCCGTTCCTTGGCGAAAAAAGAGTCCTATCACAGAGCCCCAGATGGCGAGCAACAAAATCCCTTCTTCACGCGAATCCGCCAAGGCTTTGAGCAGTCGTTGATTCGTCGCCAATTTCGGCGTCCGGAAAAATGGTTTGCTTTTCGTGACCAGGCCACTGAGGATCGCCAGCGAAATCGTATGCGACAGTGCCAATCCCGCCATCGCCGCTGATATTGTCTGTGCCACACTCGCCTTTACGCGAGAACGATAGAGGTAAATCATTTTGGCAATCTTGAAGACAAAAAACGCCAATGGCAACATCGAGAACATCACCAACGGCGGATCCACATGATGCGGGGAAATAATCATCGCCAATGACCAGGCTAGCGCCGCCAGATTAAAGATCAAATTCATGCCATCGGCAACCCATGGTAACCAACCGCCAATAAAATGATATTTTTGCCAGGAATTAAGATGCGTTTTCTTACCCCCGAACAGCTCGCCGGCGTGGTGCCTCAGAATCTGCATCGCACCATAGGCCCAACGGAAACGTTGTTTCTTGAAATCAGTAAACGTATCCGGCATCACGCCTCGGCCATAACTCTTGGCGACATAATTAGCTTCATAACCGTGCTCGAAGATACGTAACCCAAGATCGGCATCTTCAGTGATACACCACTCGCCCCAGCCATTCACTTCTTCTAAAGTGCTACGCCGCACCAGGGTCATCGTGCCGTGCTGAATAATGGCATTCCGTTCATTACGCGTAATCATGCCGATATGAAAAAATCCACGATACTCGGCATAACACATCGCCTTGAATGCACTCGCATCGCCGTCGCGATAATCCTGTGGCGCCTGTACAATCGCCATGCTTGGTCTCTGGAACTGCGGCACCAAATCACGCAACCAATTCGGATCGACCGTGTAGTCACTATCAATCACACCGATAATCTCGGCTTCAGAATCGGTGTTCGTCAGTGCAAAGTTGAGCGCGCCAGCCTTAAATCCGGCCAGCGGATCTACGTGGAAAAACCGGAAGCGGTCACCGAGCTTGGCGCAATGGGCCGCTACCGGCTGCCACACTGCCGGATCTTTGGTGTTGTTATCGATAACAATGACTTCATAGTGCGGATAATCAAGCTGCGCCAGGGCATCCAGCGTCTCGATCACCATGTCTGGCGGCTCGTTATAACAGGGGACATGTATCGAAACCATCGGCAATTCTTCATTCGACTCACGATCTATCGAAATCGCACGCCGATGATCGCGTATCCAGTGCGCCTCGGCCCATTCATGCGCCTCGATCAACAGCACCAACACGACACCGATCATTCCGACAATCAATAACACACCGACGGTTACCGTGGCAAAGCTCATGTATTGCTGGGTATAGTCGTACACAATCCAGACAGCGGCACTCGCGGCGGCATAGGCGACAATGGCCAGAAAACTGCGGCCTGTGGTTTTGAGTTTGGAGCTGTCTGCAAAAAAGAAGGTCAGGATAATCGCGGCCACTACGACCGATATCACCCCAAGAATTCGCCACTCGGGTGTCTTAACGATCGGTTTATCGAATTCAAATTTAGGCTGCCGATCGACATCATAAACGCCCCAATAGGCCCCCACTGAACCTTCGGTTTTTTGTTTCCAGGGTTGATCGAAGGCTTCCATCACGAAATATTCGTAACCCTTTTTCTCGGCTTGATTGAGAAACTGCCGCAGAAAAATCGCCTCATTGGATTCTGAAGCGACTGCACTCAATCGGTTACGGCCATTACTCGGCCAGCCCACTTCGCCGATCAAAATTCGCTTATTGGGAAATGTGGCTTTGAGTAATTTCACCTTATCGAGGGCATAACCTACCGCCTGCTCTGCCGGCAACCCTTCCCAGTACGGCAACAAGTGTACTGAGATGAAATCCACATGCTGCGCCAGATCAGGATTACGTATCCAGACATCCCACGGTTCCGCCGTACTCACCGGCACCTTCACCGCTTTTCGCGCCCGCTCCAGATAGTCGATTAATTGTGCCTTGGAAACATCTGCCCGCAACATCACTTCGTTGCCCACCATGAATTGATTGACATTGGGATGCTGGTTCACGATCTCGATCGCCTTGGCCAACTCGGTTTCATTATTCTCCAGGCGACCATCCACCCAGGATCCCACCGTCACTTTGAACCCATAAGGCGCTGCCAGCGCCGGGATCTCACCCAGTGTCCCCGCTACCGTATAGATGCGCACGGCCTTCGCCTTGCCTTGCAGCAACTGCAAATCAGCATCTATTTCCTCTACCGTGGGGTAAATCTCTCGCAAGGCATCCTGATTTTCACGGAGGGGTGAGAACGAGAAGCCGCTGATTTTTGCGGGCCATGTTGGCTCAGGTTCAGGGCGGTTCATTAGCGCGAGAATGCTGATCAGCAACGCCGCGACCGCTACCGAGATAATCAGATTGGCGCGGGTCATGAGATTTCCTGGTTCATTACATTCAGTCCCCTCAAAGATCAGGCTGGATACTGGCCACAGCCCGTCAAAGCGGCGCAGTATACCAGCGATTCTCCCTTTATATATCGTCCTAGCTTGTTCATATCGCTAGGGTTTCTACTACTCGGCATTTCGCCCACCCCGAGTTTAGGGTAGAATTAGCGTTTTACGATCAATGCCTTACTTTCAACTCGCGGTTTTCTCCCATTATGTCAGCACACGCCCCTAAAGTTGGTTTCGTCAGTCTTGGCTGCCCCAAGGCCCTGGTCGATTCCGAACAAATCATCACTCAGCTCCGCGCCGAGGGTTATCAGATTTCACCGTCTTACGAGGATGCGGATCTGGTGGTGATCAATACCTGCGGTTTCATTGATGCCGCCGTTGAAGAATCACTGGAGACCATCGGCGAGGCGCTGGCGGAAAATGGCAAAGTCATTGTCACCGGCTGCCTCGGCGCCAAGGGCAACATCGTGCAGGAGACACATCCGCGCGTGCTGGCCGTCACCGGACCACATGCGTATCAAGAAGTGATGACCGCTGTACATCAGCATCTGCCACCGCAACATGATCCTTACACCAGCTTGATTCCGCCACAAGGCATCAAGCTGACGCCACAACATTACGCCTACATGAAGATTTCCGAAGGCTGCAATCATCGTTGCAGTTTTTGCATCATCCCAAGTCTGCGTGGCGACTTAGTCAGCCGCCCGATCGGCGACGTGATGCAAGAGGCGGAAAATCTCGTCGACTCCGGCGTTAAAGAGTTGTTAGTGATCTCGCAAGACACCAGCGCCTATGGCGTGGATGTCAAATACCGCACCGGTTTCTGGAACGGGCGACCGCTAAAAACGCGAATGACGGAATTGTGCCGCGCCTTGGGTGATCTCGGCGTCTGGGTGCGGCTGCATTATGTCTATCCCTATCCGTATGTCGATGAAATCATCTCATTGATGGCGGAGGGCAAAATCCTGCCTTATCTCGATGTGCCGCTGCAACATGCCAGCCCACGTATCCTCAAGGCGATGAAACGTCCGGGCAACATCGAAAACACTCTGGAACGCATCAATCGCTGGCGCGAAATTTGTCCGGACATCACGCTGCGCAGCACCTTCATCGTCGGCTTCCCCGGCGAAACCGAGGAAGATTTCGAAGCATTGCTGGATTTCATCGAAGAAGCGCGCCTCGATCGTGTCGGCGCCTTTGCCTATTCGCCGGTGGAAGGCGCCGCCGCCAACGAACTGCCCGGTGCCGTGCCGGAAGAAGTAAAGCAAGCGCGACTCGAATATTTCATGGGAATTCAGGCCGAAATCAGCGCCGCCAAGCTACAGGATAAAATCGGTAAAACTGTCGAGGTCATCATCGATAGCGTGGAGAATGAAGGCGCCATCGGCCGCACGCAAGGTGACGCCCCGGAGATTGATGGCTGCGTCTATATCACTCCCAGCGGCGACCTGAATCCCGGCGATATCATCGAGGTTGAAATTGAAAACGCCGATGAGCACGATTTGTGGGGCACGCAGCTTTAATAAACCCGTTATAATCAATGACGATGAAGACACCTCTACTTGAGATTCAACGTCACAGCAAATGGTGGTTGGCGCCATTTTATTTCATGGTATTGGCGCTAACATTCACCCACGCCAACGCCGCATGCACCGACCCGCCTGCTGCACGCGTCGACTGGAAAGGTTGCGATAAACATGGCGCAGACCTGCATGGCGTCGATCTACGTGATGCCACGCTGGATAAAACCAACTTCAGCAAGGCCAACCTCAGTGGCGCCAATCTACGTAACGCTTATCTGGGTCGCGCCAATCTTGAAGGCGCCAATCTTGAATCTGCCGATCTGACTGAAACTCATTTGGTCGGTTCCAACCTGAATGGCGCCAATCTCAAAGCGGCCACCTTGACACAGGCAAAACTGGAACGCGCCACGTTAATCAAAGCAAATCTTAGCAATGCCAACCTCGGCAAAGCCGATCTCGACGATGCCAATTTAAGCGGCGCCAATCTACAACATGCCAGCCTGACCCAAGCCAGCCTGGAACAAGCCAATCTGGTGCAGGCCGATCTGCGCCAGGCGGACCTCAGCAAGGCGCTTTTGTCACGCGCCAATCTGGAGCGGGCACAGCTCGCCAACGCCAATTTACAAAAGGCGCATCTGGATCAGACATCACTGATCAATGCCGACTTCACCCAGGCCGACTTGAGTGCCGCCACCTTGACCGGGGCCGATGCCAGCGGCGCCCGTTTTGATGACGCCTTGCTCGATCTGACCACCTGGCTCGACCGCCGCCGCTGCCGCACCGGCTCGGTCGGCAGTTGCCTCTAAGAGATACGCTTGTCACAATGGCTGATCAGTTTAATATGTCGCATTGACTTGTAGTCCCCCTCTCCCTCCGGGAGAGGGTTGGGGTGAGGGGATAAAATAATTAAATTACCCCCTCATCCTATCCTTCTCCCTCAGGGAGAAGGGATGTCCCTAATAACTGACACAGGGCTGGAATCGTTAAACATACAACAATGTCATTCAGAGAAGATAAAACCATGACCGAAAAATCGCCATTGATCGAAGCCCAGGAAAAATTCAGCCAGGCTGTGCCATTCGCCACCATGCCTGCCGAAAGCATTGCGCTGTCACAGGCACTGGGCCGTACCTTGCATAGCGATTTATTGGCCCCTGAAGATGCACCCCCTTATCACCGCGCCATCGTCGAAGGCTTTGCCGTTCATATCGCCGACACCCAGGCCGCCAGCGACACCAACCCTGTGCAATTCAAGATCGTTGGTAATGTGCAGCCGGGTGACGAACAATGCCCCACGTTTGGCAAAGGCGAAGCGGTGGAAGTGAATACCGGCAGCATCCTGCCCGATGGCCCGATCGCCATCGTCCGCATGTGGGACTGCAAACGCGAAGGCAACAGCTTCACCATCACCCGCCCCTTCCCGCCACGTTTCTTTATTGAAGATCGCGGCTGTGACATCAAGCAAGGCAGCGTGGTGTTGGCAAAAGGCAGCGTCATCGAAGCCAAGGACATCGGCACTATCGCCAGCCTGGGGCTGGATAAAGTCAGCGTTGCCCGTCAGCCGCGCGTCACGTTGTTTTCTTCAGGCAATGAAGTCATCGCCCACACACAATCATTAAAACCAGGCTCAATCCGCGACTGCAACGGCCCGATGCTCAGCGCCGCCGTCATCGCTGCGGGTGGCATCCCGCAATTCGGCGGCATCATGGGTGACGATTTCGAAGGCTTCGTCGCTGCCGTGCGCAACGCACTTAAACAATCCGACATGATCGTCATCTCCGGCGGCACCGCGGTTGGTGGTCGTGATTTCATTTCCGATCTGATTTCTGAAGTCGGTGAGTTATTGGTTGATGGCGTACCCATGAAATCCGGCCGCCCCTTAATCATGGGCATCGCTGCCGGCAAACCCATCGTCGCCGTCGCCGGCCACCCGCCCGAGGCGTTGCGGGGTTTTCGTTTGTTTGGGGTGGCGGCGTTTAATCGAATGCTGGGGAGGGATGTGGCGTTGCCGGTGGATAATTAAAAACATTAGCCGCGAAGGACGCAAAGGAACGCTAAGTAAATGCAAGACATAAAAGTCGATTGGGCTTTGTGTAATGTCGTACAGTTTATGGTTAATGATTCTTAGCGATACTTTGCGTCCTTCGCGGTTAGATCATTTTTTTCAGCTCAATAATGCGGCGGCGGTGTTTCTTCCGATTGCGGCCGTACAAACTCGCTACCAGATTCCAGTTGCTGCCGCAGGCGCCTGATCTCGATAATCAGCGCGTCGATCTGATCCTGCTGTTTGACGATGACATCGTTCAACTCCTGCAACGCCGACTCCTGATAGGTCAGCCGGATTTCAAGATCGGTGATTTTGTCATTCATAGCGCACTGTCCTAATCATTTATCATCCCCTCCTCCTGGAAGGAGGAGGGGTGCCCATTAGGGCGGGGTGGTGGTGTTGAAATTTTGCTGTAACATCGCCGCACACCACCCCGTCCGCTTCGCGTCCACCCCTCCTCATGCTGAGGAGGGGAGAAAAATGTATTTTACGTTTTAACCGTAAAATAAATATCAAACCGCGTGCTCTGCCCGCTCATACTCAAACTCGGCTTCGGACCGGCAATCGATTCTGCCTGCCGTGGCCGTTTGACCACCACACGCTTACACGCGCAGCGCAGCGCGACCACCAGCAAATCCGCTTCATCCTCATCACCGCCCAATAATAACTGAAAGGCGCGCATTTCTTTTTTCACGGCAGCACTTTTGCGGCGTTCGGGGTACATGGGATCAAGATATACCACATCCGGCCGTTGCGCTTCGCTCAGCGTTACCAGATAAGCAATTGCATCAGTCATCACCAGATGCATGCGTTCGCGGACAATGGCGCCGATCTCATTATCAAGCTCGGCACGAGCCATGCCATCGCGCAACAACTCGGCGATGATCGGTGAACGCTCGACCAAGGTTACTGTACACCCCAAACTGGCGAGCACAAACGAATCACGCCCCAAACCGCCCGTGGCATCGATAACGGTGGGGATAAATCCTTTTTTGATCCCGACGGCCTTGGCAATCAATTGCCCACGGCCGCCGCCGAAATGAAAACGATGGCCGACGCTACCGCCGATAAAATCGACATACACCGGACCCGGTGCGAGCGGACCGGTCTGGCGCAATTCCAGGCGTTCGGCGGTCTGCACCAATAGCAAGGGGTATTCAGCGCCGTCCACCATCGCGACAGGCAGCTGCAATCGCTCGGCCAGCTGGCGCGCCTGAATCTGGAGTTGCGGTTCGGTGGCGATAACTGCCACTGCCGCTGAGACGGTATTTGTCATAGAATCGTCATTACTTACTCATACACTGGCGGGCTCTAAACTATGGCACAGCAAGACCGCGGTAACAAACCAGTGACCAACGAAGACGAAGAAGTCCACATCATGTCGCCGGCTCAGGAACTCTTGGGCAAGAAGGCGCTCAGACTCATTGAATACGGTGGCCTGTTCATTATCACCATTGCTACCCTCGTCGCTGGCGGCCAAGAAGTTTACCGGATGATCCTGGACGCCAAGGTGACTTTGGCCGATTTGTTATTGTTATTTCTCTATCTTGAGGTCATTGCGATGGTGGCCGTCTACCTTGATTCGGGTAAGCTGCCGGTGCGGATGCCGCTCTACATCGCCATCGTTGCCCTGGCACGTTACCTGGCACTGGACATCAAGGCATTAGATCCCTGGAGCATTATCGCAGTCGCGGCCGCCATCACGGTCTTGGCGGGCGCAGTGCTGATGATCCGTTATGGCCAGCTACGCTTTCCTTATCCGCCTTATCTTCCCTATCCGCCCGGTAAGCGCAAGCCGAAAGGGGAACGGGAACCGGAGTAGGGGCGATCATGAGTCGCCCCTACCGTCAGGCGGTACCTCGCAATAACTCCCGCACCATAAACAACGCCGCAATACTGCGCGCCTCAGTGCAATCTTCGCGCGCCATCAATTCATTGAGCTGACTCAGCCGCCAAGGCACGACTTCGATTTCTTCCGGCTCATCGCCTGCCGCACGGGATTCATACAAGTCCTGCGCCAATACGATTTGGGTGTGATGGCCTAAATAGCCCGGCGCCAGCGTCAACGCGGTTAAGTGCCGCAAATCACGCGCCGCATAACCCACCTCTTCCATCAGTTCGCGATTGGCGGCATCCAAGACATCCTCGCCCACTTCGACCCGGCCTTTGGGCAAGCCCAGCTCATAACGATGGACGCCAGCGGCATATTCACGGATCAAGAGCACCGTATCTTCATCCAACATCGGCACCACCAGCACGGCACCGGCTGAGGTACTCTTGAGCCGTTCATAACTCACCTCCGTGCCATTGGTAAAACGCAGCTCGACCTGCTCGACATGAAACAGGCGGCTGCGGGCAATGGTAGTGATACCGAGGATTTCGGGTTTCTTGCGCATGGCTTATTATACCCCCGAACCATGAACCCGTGATTAACCGCGAAGGACGCAAAGGAACACGAAGGCGGGGAATCGGGCAATCAAGATTACTGGGGTATTGCCCTTGTTTTCCGGGTTTGAAATGCTCGGCTTGTAATTTTCTTGGCGCGCCTTTGCGTCCTTCGCGGTTAACAGATATCAATATATGATTAACTGGAAAAACATCGACACCGTGCTACTCGATATGGATGGCACCCTGCTCGACCTGCACTTCGACACCCATTTCTGGCGCAATTATCTGCCGCGCCGCTACGCCTTCACGCGCGGCCTGGATGTGGTCACTGCCAACGCTGTGCTGGCCCCTTATTTCAAACGTACCGCTGGCACTCTGGACTGGTATTGCCTGGACTACTGGAGCCGCGAACTGGGCTTGGACATTGTCGCGCTTAAGCAGGATTTGGTGCATTTGATTACCATCAAGGATGACGCTCTGGAATTTATGGCTCGCCTGCGGCGGCATGGAAAACGACTGGTTTTGGTCACGAATGCTCACCCGAAAAGCCTGGGCATGAAACTGGAACACACGCGGCTGGACAATCATCTCGACCGGATCATCTCCTCCCACGAGCTGGGCTTACCGAAAGAAGCGACAAACTTCTGGGGACAGTTACAAGAACGGGAGCCATTTACGCCACATCGAACCTTATTGGTAGATGATAATCTGGCGGCTCTGCGTTCAGCACGCAGTTATGGCATCGCTCATTTGCTCGCCGCCTGCAAACCTGATTCACAACAACCGGCATTCAACACCAGCGAGTTCAAGTCCTTTCAGCGTTTTGCGGAGATTATGCCTGCTACTTCTTTCCCCAGTTCTTGAATCGCTTTTTGCAATAGACGAGCAAGGATTCGTAGCTATCAAACATCAGATCATGCCCTTCATCGGCGGGTTGATCGTATTCGCAATAATCATTGGAGTGATCGCGACAAATCTGCGGCCGCGTCTCGTAAATCCCGCAGCGTCCATCCGTCTGCAGATGCTTGCAGCGCGTATTCATCTGCAAAAACCAGCCTTCGGAATCCTTGTAGACCTGCATGTTGTCATGCGAAAGCTGCCACAACAAATGTTCAAAGTCATATTTGCTGCGCGGCCCGTCAATCTTCTGCGTGACATAATTACAACACTTGGAACCGACGCAAAAACTGCATTTGTTCTCAGGCGTAATCTTTACGGCACGAACTGGAATCGCTTTTAAATCCATGGCAAATAAAACACTATAGGTGGGGGAAGTTTTTTCATTTTACCCTATTTTCCTGGCCCAGCGAAACCTTCGCCACCCTGTAAGCCGCCGCTATGCAGCGCAACAATCGTCGTACCACGTTTGAAACCTCCCTTGGCGATCAGATCATAGAGCCCAAACATCAGTTTTCCGGTGTAAACGGGATCCAACCGAATACCGTGCCTGACA
The DNA here is from genome assembly GCA_016200485.1 of Gammaproteobacteria bacterium. NCBI lineage: Bacteria > Pseudomonadati > Pseudomonadota > Gammaproteobacteria > Gammaproteobacteria bacterium. The sequence goes on along the minus strand of JACQEP010000009.1, from coordinate 54,027 downwards.
TCAAATCCTCTAATAAATTGCTCAAGCGCTAGCGGCATCCGTGCATACCCACCCAGATGATAGTCGTGATTAATCGTCCAATTCTCGTGAACGGCGCCGCCTGCTTCTCTCAACAAGCCGCGCACCTCATCACGCAGGAAATCACCGCCTTTTAATACCGCCAAACCCAGTGCCTGATGGTGACCTTCCAATCCTGAAATTATCCCGGCCAGCGTTCCTCCGGTACCACAAGCACAGGCCAACACATCAAATGGCTCATTGATCTCAGACACTAATTCACGACATCCCAGCACCGCCAAGGCATTACTGCCACCCTCTGGCACCAGATAAAAATCGCCAAAGCAGTCGTGCAATTTTCTGACGAGTTCAGGTTCATATTTTCGTCGGAAGCTGACTCTATCCAGATACATCAGCTGCATTCCCTGCTCTGTTGCGAACTGCAAGGTGGGATTGAGAAATTCATGCGCTTCCCCACGAATCACACCTATCGTTTTGAAACCCAATTTCCGTCCGGCATAGGCAAGGGCGTGGATATGATTGGAGTAGGCACCGCCAAAACTCAATAAGGTGTCATGTCCGGCCACCTGAGCAGTTTGGAGATTGTATTTAAGCTTGAACCATTTATTGCCGGAGACGATGGGATGAACCAGATCAGCGCGCAACATCCACAGCCGAATATCGAAACGCTCAAACCATGACTCAGAGATTTTCTGTAGCGGGAGAGGTTCGTTAACTGTAAAAAATCGATCCCACTTAGCCGGGATAGCGGCTGCCGGGCTGACCATGTACAAACCACTCTAAAAAATCCGCGCAACGCGCATTCCCTTCTGCTGGCGCCCATATTGCGAAATCTTTATCACTGGTTGGCATAAAGGGGCCGGCCTTGACCTCGAAAAACACTGTACCAGGCTCCAGTGCAACAACGGTATGCCATTGACCTGGCACAATTTCAAAACCATGATCCGGCCCTTGGGGCGACAGCAGAATACGATCTTGCATCCGCCCCTCATCATCAAAAAAAACAGCGGCGATTCTGCCTCGAACAATCAAAAACAGCTCCCATTTATTGGCATCCAGATGACGGTGCGGACGCACATAACTGCCTGGCTCAATCGCAATCAACAGGCGCTGGACGGGATCATCATACTGAGTATGTAAATTGAGATTGGTGCGCGCGCGTGGCGACTGCTGCGCCTGGGCAGTTAAATTGCCGATCATCGATTGATTAATCAGTTTCATCACCAATTCCATCCAGAACCAGAAACATGCTCAGCCATTTTACCCTGCGGCGGAATCTACACCCAAACCGAATAATGACTATACAGCCAATTGTCATCATTCAGTCACAATCAACTGGTTAAATACCCCAAGTCATTAACATAAGTATAGGAGGTCATATGGACAATCAAACTGCAGCAGAATGGTGGCTTGGGCGTTTGTACCGCGAGATTGCCACCTTTGTCTACGAGCCATCACCTGAAACCGAGGCAAAGATACTGTCGATGGTTGAACAGTACCGCCTCATCTTTGAGGAAACATATCCCCCTGGCGATGAGCATGAGCGGGTAATGAACTTTCGCTAAGACAAATCCCGATTTATCTGGTGCCTCAGACCCGTATTCACGGGAATGGGGGATGAACCACTACCGCTATCGCCCCCGCACAAACGCAATTGGCCCGATCTGGGCCTGTTGAGCGCCGTGATATAATTGCAACCACTGCGCCTGCATCGCCAGCCCTACGCCGGGCACATGCTTACCTTCGTAACTCAAATGCCAATCGGCACCCACTGATTCTTCAAGCTGTTGCCACTGCTCGGGTGTCCATGGTTCTGGCACTTCCAGCATGGCAGCGACATCATGCTCCGGCAAGGTAAGCCCAGGGAGTTCGCGCCCAGTGCGCGAATAACGTATCCCGACTTCACGCTTCAGAGCATCCATCAAGCCTGGCACTGTAGCACCTACACTGCCCAATATCCGTTGCGCATTACGTGCGCCGCGCGCCAATTCAAAATATGGCTGTGACGGCAAATACCAGGGCAGGCTCAAATTGCGCGCCACTTCTTTTACGCTAATGCCCTGCCACAACATGTCGGCACGGCCATCGGGGGTAACGATCTGAACGTCTTCATCGACAACGACTGGTACGCCCGACAATGGCCGTTTGACGAACCACCAGATCGGATTGGTCGCTAACTCCAATACATCATCCAATACTTGTAAGCGTTGCCAATGATTAAGCGCCGCTGCCGCCGGCAACAAGGTGGATAAAAACTCTCCGCGCGAAGTATCCGCCTGCGTCTCACCCACCCAGGTCAGGCTTGCTGCCTCGGCCGCCTCCTGCCACTGCTCAGGCGGCAATGGTTGTTCCAGGGCATGCAAAAAAGCATCGACGACGCCCGTTGCCGACATGCGTTCGCCATGCCCCTCATAACAACTGCGAATCGGATGGCCAACAGGTAGTTTTCGGATGGCGGCCCGCGCCTTTCGTGCCAGACCGCTCTTTTCGGGTGTCAATCCATGCCATGCCAACCAGGCGCTGGTTTGGCGTATCCAGTGTCGGCTTTGCGCCGGATAGGTCACCACACGCATCACACCACCAGGTTTAAGCAACGCTGCCAGCCGCTTCAGTGATGCCGCAGGATTCAACGTATGGTGCAGCACATTGGTAGCGATGATGTAGTCATAGCCTCCCTGTGTCCAGTGATTCAAATCAGACTGGTGCGCGGCTATCGGAGGTAACACCCGCCGCCTAAAAATGCGATCACGCAATCCTGCCCAACGCAGACGTTGTTTCAAAGTACGAATTGACGCAGCGCTGACATCCAGCGCCACAATCTCGGCAGCCTCTGGGTGCGCTTGCGCCACGACCAAGGCCTCCAGCGTCCCCGCGCCTGCGACCAGAATCCGCTTGCCGCGATGATCGGGAATCAAGCCATGCGCCGCGCCTGCGGCCTGCGCCAGGGCCACGCCCACTTCATAACGCAGACCTTCGCCTTGACCACGGCGCGGCAAGGCCAGACTGCCTACAGCCGGATAAGGAAAACGCTCATATTGCCCCTTAACTTGCTCTTGTAATTCTGCCGCCATACTGACTCGCGCTTATTCCCTTAACGAAGACACGGACCATCCGCCAGTTCACAACTTTCAATTTGTTGGAATCAAATTTTAGAAAAATTTAAACACTTCAACTCAGCCCCTCGAGGGAACCTTTAATAATTTTTTTAATTGCGCTGCGTACTTTAATCGCAAACGGGCGCGACCGCCATCCCCGCACATCACTTAACTCAACACAACCCTCACATGCTGGTTATCGGCAGCCGCTCGACTTGCCTGAATCCGGCATCAGGACATTTTTACCAGATCAATCGCCTCCTGCGACTCCGGCAACCACACCTTCTTCGCCCCCTCGCCCTTTAACCGGGCAGCAAATGCAGTCATCGCCTCTTGTTCGCCATGCACCAGCGCTACCGGCGGCCGCCCCTGAAAATTGCGGTACCAGTCCATCAATCCATCGGCATCGGCGTGCGCGGAAAAACCACCTATCGTATGCACCTTGGCCGCCACCGAGATCGTCTCACCCCAGAGATTGATTTCACTCACCCCATCGACCAAACGCCGCCCCAAAGTGCCCCAGGCCTGATAACCGACAATCAAGAGATGACAACCCTGACGCCAAATATTGTGCTTGAGGTGATGCTTGATGCGGCCACCGTTACACATCCCGCTACCGGCAATGATGATGGCTCCATTTTCAACCCGATTCAGATGCATGGATTCTTCGGCACGCCGCACCAAATGCAGGTTCGGCGGCGTTAACGGTTTAGCGTTACCCCGTTCTAAATCCTTGGTTTCGCGATCAAAGAGATTTCGATGCTTGCGATACACCTCGGTCGCTTCAATCGCCATCGGGCTATCCAGAAAGATCGTCCACCGATCCAGTTCCCACGCCTCGAAATTACGATTAAAGGCATACAACAACTCTTGTGTACGACCAACGGCGAAGGCAGGGATCAACACGTTCCCTTTCCGACTATTGGCATTACGCAATATCCCGGCTAACTCTGACCAGGTCTCATCCCATGAACGATGCCGCCGATCACCATACGTAGTTTCCATAATCACCAGATCAGCATCACTGACCAGACTGGGATCGCGCAAGATCGGCGCACCGCGATGCCCCAGATCACCACTGAACACCAGCTTGCGCTTGACGCCATCATCCTCCACCCACACTTCGGCGATGGCCGAACCCAGGATATGCCCGGCATCGGTCAACCGGAGTTTGATCCCTGGTATGATTTCATCGATTTGGTCATAGGGTAACGCCTGAAACGAGGCCATGACTGCCTTGGCATCACTGATGGTGTAGAGCGGCATAACCAACACTTGGTGTCTGCGTTGCCGCTTTTTGTTTTCCCACTCGCTTTCTTTTTCATTGAGATAGGCGGCATCGTGCAGCAGGATCTCGCACAAATCGCGACTGGCGAAATGCGTATAGATCTGGCCACGAAACCCCGCCTTAACCAGCAAGGGCAAACGTCCGGAGTGATCCAGATGTGCGTGCGTCAGGATGACCGCATCAATCTGACGAGGATCAAACGGAAAGGGCTTCCAGTTACGCGCTTCGTCGTCGGGTGTGCCTTGAATCAAGCCACAATCCACCAACAACGAACGATTACCGACACGCAGCAGAAAACAGGAACCCGTGACCTCCCGTGCTGCACCGATGAATTGCAATTGCAGATGTGCCACACCCACCTCGCTCGCCTCACTGCGGTTACTGCGTACCGCCAAACTTATCCCACAGCGAAAGCATAATCTCGAATAGAATTAAAAATACTATATACCACTCAACATGCAAGGTGCGTTTGTTTTGCAATAAACTTAACAAGGTTTCGGCGGTTCTGGAAATCAATTCCAGTTTGCGCTCCAGCGCCAGATGCCTTTCCCGCAGCTCATATTCATCCTGCAATCGCATGAAAAGCCGCTCCAGATCGGGCCGCTCCCACAACAGTTCAGGTTTCTCTTCCACCTCGACACGCCCCACCATCCGGCTCTGAATCGACAAGGTATGGCCAATATGCCGCAACAACTCTTTCGCCTGGCGCCCGCCACGGCCAAAACGTTGTAAATCGGAGGCTAAGGGTTCAATGCGATCGAAAGTTTCAGCGACATTGGCTTCGTAATACGCCAGCACCACGCTCTTGGCCAGGGTATCAGCAACCAGTTGTATTCGTTGCAAACTAAAATCCTGCAACCGAATACCACCGGGCACGACCTGCTCGCCATTACCGGGAGCGGCCAACACGATATTCAGCTCATCATGCTCCACTCGTTCCATGGGATCGATGACAAACTGTTTAATGTCATTGGCGAAGGTAACTTCTTCCAGGGCGTTGAGCCCGCACACCACCGCCACACCATAACGAAACAACACCGCACAACCAGCAATTCCGGCCGTAATCACCAGCGGACCATCGGCGAGCCGTTGCGCATCACGAAACGCCTTTAAATCGAGACGCTGCCCAAGATAAAGAGCGCGCACCCGGACTTGTTCCTGCCCCACAAACAGAGAGTTCGTCATAATGTATTTATCGTTGTTGATTCAACAGTATCCATACGTTAGATCGACAACTGGCGCGAAAAACTTCAGTCGACTCGATTAATCTTCTTCCATCGGCGGACTCCAGCCGAGTTCGCGGGCGCGCTTGACGGCCGCATCATGAATCCGCGCATGGCGCTCGCGCAATTCGGGGGGCAAGTGGTTCACCAGATACCCGTACTGATCCCAAATGGCCGCGACTTTGTCATACACGACCTGGATACGCCCGCCATCCCACCCGGCGCAGGTTTCGCTCTCCGGCAGAATGCCAAATACCCAGGCGTCTCGAACAATGGTTCCCGTCGGCGTCATGCCGCCGTAAGTATCCTGATCGATTCCAACATAGGTTTTCACTGCACTGTCCTCTAGAGTTAACTCATTACTTTTTATTAGATTTTATCTCGATAATCAGGTAAATAAAATCAATCTTTAGGGAAATTATAAACTTATAACAACTTCTTCCGATAACCTTATCGGCATAGTGGTAGTCTCTTCCTAAAACCAGAAGGCGAACACACGATGAAGCTTAACTTACCCGTGAGCGGTAGAGAAATCGATTATAGCGAGTCGGTTCGCATCATTTCGACAACCGACCCTAAGGGAGCCATCACTGGCTATAACCAGGATTTCCTCGAGATCAGCGGCTTTATGCCAGAAGAACTGTTAGGCAAAAACCATAACGTGGTGCGCCACCCCGACATGCCACCCGCAGCCTTTGCCAATCTCTGGGACACGATTAAGGACGGCAAGCCCTGGATGGGGCTGGTCAAAAATCGCAGCAAAAACGGCGATCACTATTGGGTCGATGCCTTTGCTACACCGATCAAACACGATGGCGCCATCGTCGAATATCAATCCGTGCGCACCAAACCTACTCGCGAACGCGTCGCGCGCGCCGAGGCGCTGTATGCCAGATTGCGCGATAACAAAACCCCGTTGCCGCATGCATTTGGTTTTACCACACAGCTTTATTTCGGACTCGCACTGACCATCGTCCCCGCCCTGCTCGGCACCCTGTTCTGGCCTGCAGCAATTCTGCCCGCGCTGTTGATCGGCCTGGTAATTGGCGCCGGTACCATTCATACATTAACGCGCTCCTTGACACGCACGGCAGACGATAGTCGCGAACTCTTCGATAATCCGCTGATGCGTTACGTCTACACCGGTCGCCAGGACGAGATCGGGCAGCTGCAACTTGCTCTAAAAATGGCAAGCTCACAACTTGATGCCGTTGTCTCGCGTATCGATTATTCCAGCGAAGACATGACCAACACCGCGCAAAAAACCGCCATCGTCGCCAGCCAGTCACGCAACTGTATCGCCAAACAACAAGCTGAAGTCGGATCAATGGCCTCTGCCATTACCGAGATGAGCGCCGCCGTCCATCAAGTCGCGCAAAGCGCCAATGACACTGCCGCCGCAACGACGGAGGCCAGCCAGAAGATTGCACAGAGCAAATCGCAAATCGGCCACAACATCGCGGCCATCACTCAATTGAGCGACGACATCGCTGCATCGGCCACCATCATCGATCAACTCGACAAGGACAGCCAGAATATCGGCTCGGTGCTGGACGTGATCCGCGCCATTGCCGAGCAAACCAATCTACTGGCACTCAATGCCGCCATCGAGGCCGCACGTGCGGGAGAACAAGGCCGTGGCTTTGCCGTGGTCGCCGACGAGGTTCGTACCCTGGCGCAACGCACTCAGCAATCGATTGGCGAAATCGAGGCCATGATCAATCAGATTCAAAAAACCGCACGCGAAGCCACCGGCACGGTGAAACGCAATAGCGATGAGGCCCGCCGTAGCGCCGACACGGCACAGCAACTGGCGCAATTCCTCGACATGATTTCCGCTGCGATTGATCGAATCGCCGATATGACACAACAAATCGCCAGCGCCACGGAAGAACAAAGCGCCGTCGCCTCAGAAATCAAGAACAATATCGATAGTGTCCAACTGGGATCAGACAAAGCCGTCACCCTGGCCGAGCAGAATCAGGAAATCAGCGACACCCTCAGTCATCTGACCCACCAGTTAGCCACGCTGGCGCGCCAATTTCGCAGCTAATCCCTTCCTTAACTGAGATACAATGCCGGTCTTTGATTCCGGCGCGTATCTCATGACTGCTCACTACATCACCGACTCCCAGGCACTGGCCCAATTCTGCAGCCGGCTCGCCAATAGCGATTTTGTCGCCATCGACACCGAATTTGTACGCGAGCGTACTTATTACCCGCAACTGGCGCTGATCCAGATCGGCACCGCCGAATTGATCGCCTGCGTTGATCCGCTGGCCATCGACGACCTTTCCTCGCTTGATGAGTTGCTGCAAAACCCTGGCGTCACCAAGGTGCTGCACTCTGGCAGCCAGGACATGGAAATCTTTTTTCACCGTTTCGGCCACCTGCCGCGAGCTGTCTTCGACACCCAGATCGCCGCCACCCTGCTTGGGCTGGGCGAGCAACTGGGATACGCCAATCTGGTCAAGGAACTGTTAGGACTGGACCTGGACAAGACCCAAAGCCGCACCGACTGGCTGCGGCGCCCGCTGGACCCGGCTCAGATCAGCTATGCCGAGGACGATGTCCGCCACCTGGCCACGATCTACCCGCTGATGCGCCAGCGATTACAGGACGCCGGACGCCTGGACTGGCTGGACGAAGACTTCACCGCCCTCTGCGACGAACGCCGCTACCGGCCGAATCCGGAACAGGCCTGGCTCCGCGTCAAGGGCACACAAAAGCTCAGGGGCGTGCAATTGGCGATCCTGAGCACAATCGCTGCCTGGCGTGAGGAAACCGCCATCGCCAGCGACCTGCCTCGGCGTCATGTCCTGACCGACGAACCACTGGTCGATCTGTGCCGCCTGCGGCCCCGCGATACGGAAGCCTTATCCAAACTGCGCGGACTCCCGGCCGGGGTAGCCCAGCGCCACGGCAACGCGCTGCTGGCATGCATCCGCGCCGCCGAAGCGCTGCCCAAGGAGGCCTGGCCCAAGCTCCACCTGCCACGGCGCCTGGAATCTGCAGAAGACGCCTTGGTCGATGCCCTGAACGCGATCATCAAGCTCTGCGCCCAGCGCTATCAGCTCAGCCCCTCCAGCCTCACCAGCCGCAAGGAGTTGGAGGACCTGGTGCGCGGCGAACGTGACCTGTCCCTGCTCCAGGGCTGGCGCCGCCACCACGGCGGCGATCAAGTATTGGCCTTTGTGAATGGCCAACTGCGACTGGAATGCGTCAGCGACAAACTGGCGCTTAACCCCACAGACAGCCACTGAACGGAACAACTAAACCTTGGTATCATTTAGCCATAAAATAATTGAGAGGGTAGGACAATGACACAAACCACACAGATCAAACCCGACTGGATCATCGGCTGCCATCTGGAGTACGACAACCACGGCACGGTCAGCATCGTCAAACAGGTTCAAGGTAAGGTCAGCGTCACCAAACTCGAAAGCACAGCGGCCAGCGGCGCCGAATTCAACCGCCGGCCGGTGTTTATCGGCATCAATGATAACAATCGCGCGCTACTCATGGATCCGGCGACCAAAGAAATCAGTCGCGAAGACGGCGTCCCCGCCGACGCGCGCTTCTATTACGCCTATCGCGATCCCGGCTCAGTGCGCGCCTGGCTCGTCAATGATGGCGATGAAAACGGTAACGATACCTACGCCTGCGGCGTGAACGGCTCCACCATCAGCATCCTGGCCAAGACCAACGGCAATGGCGATCACGTCGAAACCTTGTGTCTGGGCCGGGGTCATCATGTGGTGGCCTTTAGCGGCCCGACCGCCAAGGCCGGCCGTTTGCCACACCGTGCCTTCGCCAGTAATCTCAACGATGGCACGATTTCCGTCATCGGCAATGATCCGAACGATGCCGTGAGTTTCCTCAAGATCATCGCCACTATTAATCTCTTTGATCAGCGCTTCGAGGAAAATACCAAGACTCACATCCCGAATGGTGCCTATCCGCACGGCATGGATTTCTCGCCACTCACCAGCAAGATCTATAACCTGAACAACGGTTACGGCACAGTGGTGGTGATTGATCCCTTGACTCACGAAGTCGAGGCCAGCATCTCGATGCCCGGCTGCAGCAATCTGCTGCAAAGCCGCTGCCATCGCTATTTCATCGGCAAAGGCGCTGATCGCAAGGCCAATCCTGAACACGTGATGGGCAAACTGACTGTGTTCGACGCCACCAAAAATGAAATTGTTAACTCGCTTGAGATTCAAGATATTTATCCCAGCGTTTATCGCTTCAACCCCAAAGGCGACCGGCTCTATGTCACCACCGCCGCCACTGGCAAGGGTATACAGCGCGACAATCTGCGCACCGATGTGGTTCAGGTTTACGACAGCTCGGCATTGCCGCAATTGAAGCTGATTGAAGAAATCAAACTCGAAACCACCGATTCCGGCCGCCGCCCGATCGCTTTCCTGGAACAAGGCGGCACAGCACCCTACATTTTCGTCCCCAATCCGACTCAAGGCACACTGACCATCATCGGCGGCGCCAGCCACAAAGTCATTGAAACCGTGACCCTCGGCGCAGGCAAGATCAAGGAATTCAGCTTCTCATTCTGGAATGATCGCCAAATCTACGGCGCCTGATTTAATCGCCATCGACTGCCTGCGGCAGGGCGACCCCCTGCCGCGATTCAAGGATCTTTAACAATGAAACATGTTTCCCTGCGTTTATCTTCTGTCCTGCTTTTGGGGCTTACCTTCTCCTTCGCCGCGCGCGCTGACGACAGCAATGCACAACTGAATCGGATTGTCGATCGCAGCGGCCTGGAGAAGTTGATCAACCACGTACCTCAACTGGCACAGGGCGTGCTTAAACAAAGCAGCGGCGCGATTGAACCCCAGATGAACTCTGCTCTGAGCGGCGCCTTTAATCAGGCCTTTCAACCTGAACTCATTCAACGGGACTTTGCTGCCATTCTGCGCAGCCATTACGATGCCAAGCAAGCCAGCGATTATCTGCAACTGGAAGAAAGCCCGCTTGCACGAAAAGTAACTCAGCTTGAACGCGCCCTCAACGACCCTGAGCAGCAGAAAAACTTGCGCCAATTTGCCGAAGAGTTACAGAAAAAACCGGCCGCCGGAAAACGCCTGGCCTTGGTCAAACGTTTGGACAAGGCCAATCGCACTACTGAATTACGCATCGATATGGAAGCCGCGTTTTTCAAGGCTGTGTTTGTCGCCCTTGATCCGGTGATGGAGACGGACATGCGTTTGGGTGAAGGTGAAATGCAGAAGATGGAACGCGAAGTGCGGCAGTCGCTGCAAGCGCCGATTGAACGCGGCACACAGACTTATTATCTCTATGCCTACCGCGAACTGAGCGATGCCGAACTGAAAACCTATGTCGAGCTTTGCGAATCCAGCGCCCATCGCTGGGCTATCCAGATCCTCGGCAACGCCATGGTCTCGGCCTTAAATCAAGCCGGGGACCGCGCGGCCAAAATAATGGCGCAGAAGTAAAACCTTAAGAACCTGTTCAAGATTTTGATCAAGGGATGCAGTGCAAGGCGGAAACAGACGAAAAAGCGGACGAGCACATGGATGTGCGAGGTAGGGCAACGCAGGGAGCGGTTGCCGAGTTTACACGTAGTAAATGAGCATTTTGAGTCTGTTTCCAACGCCGCGACGCGCCCTTCAGCAACATCTTGAACAGGTTCCACAAATAAAGAACCCGCCAGAAGGCGGGTTCTAAGAGACGCCTGACCGAAACTGAGTTATTGCGGCACTACGTTAGTCGCCTGAATGCCCTTCGGGCCTTTCTCAGTGTCGAAGTTCACTTTTTGACCTTCGGCCAGGGTCTTGAAACCGCCTGCCTGAATCGCAGAAAAGTGTACAAACACATCATCACCGCCGTCAGCGGGAGTGATAAATCCAAAGCCTTTAGCGTCGTTAAACCACTTTACAGTACCAGTTGCCATATCAAAAACACCTCAACGTTGTTACAGAATCGATTCCTTGCACACAGACATCGATCGTGAATTCGCCAACACCAAGGTCAACGAACCCCCCCCCACCACACCTGCGGCTCAATCAGTATAGACCTTTCAGCGGGAACCACAAGTCCCCGCCCACCCGAGCTGGCTAGGCCCGGGACATGAATTCCCCGGTCTGGGTATTCACCCTGATACGCTCCCCAGGGGCAATATATTCCGGCACTTGCACCACCAGGCCAGTGATCAGCGTGGCTGGCTTGCTGCGCGCAGCGGCGGTGGCGCCTTTGATCACCGGCGAGGTGTCCACGATTTCAAGCTCGATCGAGCCGGGCAATTCAATGCCTATTACCGCGTCATCTGCCACCAGCAAGAAGATGCCTTGCAACCCATCCACCAAATACGGCATTTCCGCCTCAAGATCGGTATTGGCAATCGTGTGTTGTTCATAGCTCTCATTATCCATGAAGGTGCAGGATTCGGTCTCCCGATACACCAGCTGGGCCGGCCGGCGCATAAAATCCACCGTCTCGACGGTATCATCGCCCTTGTAGGTTTGATCCAACTTTTGCTTGGTCACGACATCGCGGTATTGAACCTTGTACAACGTATTCCCGCTCCGCGAAGAGGGAGAATGCACGTGCAGCTCCTTCACCACATAGGTCGCTCCCTGAAGGCTGACCACCATGCCCCACTTTAAATCACAGGCTTTCATTTTGCACCCTCAACAACTTGAATTTACATCAAAATAACAGTCCGCCAATGAACGCAAATTCGCGCGAATCCATTCCGAGATATTAACCCAGAACGACGGCACAAATAGACACTCGATGATTATTGGCGTTTATTAGCGTTTATTCGCGGATCATCAACCAATAAAACGGGCGCCCACGGGCGCCCTTAAGTCGTTTTCATGCCAAACCGCTATTTCTGTGGAAACCAGTCGCCGCGAAATACTTCCAAATCCTTGGCATGCAGGCGACCACCGACATAAAGCTCATTCAGCGTCTTGCGGCTGATCGTCTGCTCGCCACGATAACTCCAGACACCATTGATCACCAACTCAAACATGGTCACCATAATGTCATCCAAGCGGATCGAATACTCCTTCGACAGCTGCATGAAATCATCCAGCTTCAACGGCACTCCCTTTTGTTGATATTTCTCAGTGGCCAAATTGGCCAGCGCCACATCCCATTTCATTACTTCGACGTCTTGTTCTTTTTTTGCCATAAAAAACCGCCTCTATTGAACCATAACCACACAAAAAATCACCCCACGCGGTTATCGACCCGCAAGGCGATTTTGTTAGGCCCTTATTTTTCCCGTTTAGGATCGAAGACTTGCTTGAACAAGGCCTGCATATCGGCCCAGGAGGCCTTGTCGGCCGCCGCGTTATATTCCAGTGGCAGTTTGAATTGCTGACCATATTTGTCGGCATCCGGATTGGTAAAACTATGCTTGGCGCCAGGATAGGCCTTGAATTCATAATCCACTTGCGCTGCCTTCATTTCGGCATGGAAGGCATCGATCTGGGCCTGAGGGACAAAGGGATCATCCGCGCCATGAGCGACAAGAATCCTGGCCTTGACCTTGCCCGGTTGCGCAGGCTCGATGGCATCCAGGCTGCCATGAAAACTCACCACTGCCGCCAAGTCCATCCCACTGCGCGCCATTTCGAGCACCACCGCACCACCAAAACAATAGCCAATGGCGGCAATCCGTTTCGGGTCAACACTGGGTTGCGATTGCAGCAATTCCATCGCCTTCATAAACCGGGCCCGCGCCAGCGGTAAATTGGTTTTCACTTCGGTGGCGAATTTACCGGCCTCTTCCGGGTGATGCGCCTGCTTGCCTTCACCATACATGTCCAGAGCCATTGCGGTATATCCCAGCTCCGCCAACATCGTTGCCCGCTTACGGGCATAATCGTTCATCCCCCACCATTCATGTACCACCAACACACCGGGGCGCTTTTGCTTAATGGCATCATCGTAAGCAATAAACCCACGCATGACCTGGCCTTCAACTGTATATTCAACTTCCTTGGTTTGAACAGTGGCCAATGCAGACTGCCATGCCAAACCTAATACCGCCAACATTCCCCAACGTAACAATTTCATATGTCTCTCCTGTAACGTACCCGGCAATTATTGCTGCTGCACAGCAAACCCCTTCTGTTTCAGCTGCTCCACAATTCCATCATGCCCGACAAAATGGCCGGCACCCAACACCACAAAATAAGTACCGCCCTGTTTGGCCAGACGCTCCAGGCCTTCCGTCATACCCTTATTTCGGGCAGTCATCAACACAGTTTCTATTTCTTTTTCACCGGCCGTAACGCCAAAACTCTCGTCCATCAAATCTTCAAGTGCCGCCCCATTCCCTTGGGACCAGGCACTCAACATCCGCTGATAATATTCCTTACTGTCATCCATCACGCGCAGAGAATCGCGCAACATCGCCAACTGAGCCGTCTCTGACAATCCAGCTAACAGTTCCGCCTGCTTGGCTGCACTTTCAAGCTCAATGATTTTTTTCTTTCCTGCCGCCTGATTCAGAAAATACAGATCGACCCCAAGCTCCTCATTATATCCTGCCTGTTTGATCGATAATGACTCCAGCGTCAATGCCGCCAGCCACGGCTTTTGCATGGTGACCAATTGTTCCGGCGCCCCCAGTTTGGCCATTGCCTTCACCAACCGTTGCCAGCTCACCTCATCCAGATGCTGGCGAAGACTTTCTCCCGGCGGATACATGCCACTGACGGCAAATAATTGCGCCACCTGGAACGGATCAATGGCCGTCATGTTAATTTCGACGACCAAGGCATCGGCAGCGGCAAAAGCCTGCATGATTGGCGCAGGGAGCGGATACATCTCAGCGCGGCCAAAATGTATCGAGCCCAGCAAATAAAAACGTGTCTGTCCACGATCAAGTCGCCAAAATAACGTCCGATTTTTATCTGTTGCAACCGCTGGCGCAGCCGTAGGCGCCGATTTTTCAGTGGCCACCCCCACTTTCGGCCACGTACACGGTTGATCCTGGAATACAACTCGCCCGGATTCAACACAGCGAAACACGCCGGCACTTACGAACCCCGGACTGCATAAATACGCCAGCAACCCCCAGATCAACCACCAGCGCCACCAGGCGCTTTGTTGTTTTAAATAAGACTTCGTTTTCACATCCATTCCCCCTTGGCATAAGATTCAAGCTTATGTCGCATCCGTCGCACATGACTCCCTTGCCAATAGACTCGATCGCAACCCGCGCAATAAAGAATAACATCACCGAACCGCCTGGCATCACCCGGTACCCTCGCCATTTGCGATTCTGTCGCCAACTGCAACGGCGTATTGCATATCAAACAGCGACTAAACGGCGCGCGCAGCCAATTGATGCCCAATGCAGCCGTAAGCTCAGCCAGGCATTCCGGCATGGCATTTGACTCCAACAGCAGATACGAAACCCCGGCAAGATTATTTTCATTGTTCAAACGCCGGTCACGGGTAATCAACAAACGATCGCTGTCTCGCGCCAGATTGACTAATTGCCGGTCACTCAATCCCCTTTCGGCAATCCAAACGTCATAACCCGCTGCCCGCAACCAGCGGCCGACGCCTTGCAGCATCTCGTCGCAAATTAAACCCTTGGTTAGTTCTTTCATTCGTGCAGGCTGTTACAATTTCCCATTGCCAGAACCAAATTTCGCTAAAAATATATGCGCGTTTATTTTATCCGTCACACGGCCAGACGAACTATAACTTATTGCATCTATGCAACGATGATCCGCAGCGTAATGTTCACCTGACCCCTGCGGGAGAGACACAAGCCCGCGCCGCCGCCGAACGATTGCGCAATGCAGGCATCGAACGCATCCTCGTTTCGGAACTGCCACGCACGCGTCAAACCGCCGATATCATCAATCGTCATCACCATGCCCCGATTGAAACCCATCCTTTAATCAATGACATCCGCTCAGGCTTTGATGGCCAGCCAGTCGCTGACTACTTTGCCGCCATCGCCCATGAAGAGACGCTGCGGGTTTTTATCGCCCATTTCACCCACCTCAGCGACGAACAAATGCTGGATTTAAAAATAGCCAATTGCGAATACGTGGAATTTGAAATCTAATTATCAGGGCGACGCCCATAAGCCGTATCAAAAATCGTTTCCAGTTTGGGATGCGTGCCACGAATCCGATCCACGACTGCCTTCGCCCAGTCGAAATAGGCTCGTCGCTGCTCCATTGTCCATCCTGCCGGCGGGTTTGCATCCATATCGCGCAGGTTGCAAATTTTGTCCGCCAATTTGACCAGCTTTGCCGCCTGGGTTGCATGCACCGAATTTTCGACCTGCAGGCGCTTTCGTTCTGCCTTGGACAAACTTTGATCGTCAGTCACTTCCATCACCACATTGCGGATCTCAGCGCCAAACAAGGCTTCGATCTCTTCAGGCGAAGTCTCGGTATCTTCCACCGTATCATGGAGCAGCGCGGCACAAATCACCGGCACATCGCTAATCCCGGCCTCCTGGCTCAACACCGTTGCCAATGCGATGGGATGATTGATATACGGCGAGGCAGCCACATCCTTGCGCCGCTGATGACGATGTTTTTCGGCAGCAAAGGTCAGCGCCCTGAAAATCAAGACCAAGTTGTCATGTAAATACTGGTCGTTCATGACCGCAACTCGTAGACTATGGGGCTGGATGACCCCGGATTAAAACATGATCGAGTATTTCAACATTAACACAGCGGGCCGCGATTTTGTCATCGGCGATATCCATGGCTGCTTTGATCAGCTGGAAGAGGCCCTCAAAGCCCATGGATTTAATCCCCAGCGTGATCGCTGTTTTGCTGTCGGTGACCTGGTCGATCGCGGCCCTAATTCCCTCGCCGTACTCCATTATCTTGCTCAGCCCTGGTTTCACGCCTGCCTGGGCAATCACGAAGACATGGTGCTGCATTGTTCCCTGGAAATAGCACGCGAACGTTATTGGTTCGAAGCCAACGGCGGCGAGTGGTGGTTGGCGCTGGATGCCCAACGCCGCAAACAAATCCATACCGCGTTTGAGAAGCTGCCGCTGGCGATGGAAGTGGCTACCGCGCATGGAAAGGTGGGCATCGTCCACGCTGACGTCCCGCCCCGTCTAAACTGGCCGGATTTTCTGAAATTACTGCAACGTGGCGACATGGATTGCCGCCAGGAGGCGCTGTGGGGACGCCGCCGCGCCAAAGGAAAAGTCCGCCATGGTGTCAGCGGCATTGAGCGCGTAGTCTGCGGCCACAGCGTGACTTCTGATCTCAAAATTCACGTCATTGAGAATTACTGGCTGATCGATACCGGCGCGTTTCTTAACGAAATCGATTCAAGGCTAACAGTATTACCCTTGGAAGAATTGTTTACGTAGGGGCGATTCACGAATCGCCCCTACAATTTAATTACAGCACCCACAACCGCGAATGCTCACGCCCGGGGCCCACAGAAATCTTTTCCAGAATTTGATCACTCTCGGCACATATTACTGCCACCGTACCTTCGGTTGAATTGGAAGAGAATACCAATTCGGTACGACCATCCCGCGCCAGGAAATCAAGCGTGCCGCATGATGAACCCAAGCGTAACTCGCCAGTCAATTTCAGCGCCGGGAGTTGCGTCAAATCAAACACCAGCAGCGCATCCTGCTTCAGATTGGCTAACTGTTCCGGGCTACCAGATACGGACGTCGTGAGATATAACTTGGTACCTTCGGGATTGAAGAAGTATTTGCTGATATAAATATCTTTCAGTTCAAGCCGCGCGACAACTTCATTGACAGTGATATCCAGCACTGCCAGGCGTGCGATCACATGATTAGGATCGGACTTACGATCCGCGCCACGCGCAATGACATAGCGACCACAGGGGCTCACCAACAAATTACTAAATCCCTTCAAGGCGATACGCTGCTCGATTTCATGCGTCACCGGATTAATCACCACTACCGTGCCATACCCGTTACTCAGGTTATAAACTTTGCCCGTTACTTTTGAGTACACCAAGCCATGCGGAAAAGAATTGTTGGGAATCGTCGGCGCGCTGACGCCATCTTCTTTATCTGGCTCACAGAGATTAATCGTCGCCAGCACTTGTAAGAATTTATCCGTCTGCGCCGGATCATTGCCAATCACGGTGATGCTGCCATCTTTCAGATTACTGATATAGGCCTGGCTCGGCACATTGGGTGCGGTGTCCGAAGGAAAACTAAATGCGGCTTGATGATGTCCACGGCCGACACAAATCGTCTTTAAGAATTTTGCCTGGCTACTGGCCGTTCCTTCAATCACCGTGACCGAAGAACCTTTATCACCACAATTGAGCGTGTCGTTGCCCGTTTCTTTGTCGCCATCGTTCATGAACCAGTCGCGATTTGAAGTCGGATCGGAATAGATATGCGCCGGAAAGGCATCCACCGGAAATGCTTTTTGCACGTCCAGCTCTTTGGTGCGCGGGTCCAGGGTGATGACGCGGTGATCCTCGGCCAGCCCCACGAAAACGGGTTTCAGGGGTTTGTCCAGATCGGTGGCAGGCACGGTCTCCAGCGTGATTACGCTCGTCTTGCCACCCTTGGCGCTGACCACAGCTACTCCACCCACATTACGATCACTTGAATAGTAACCCAGTGAAAAATCTATTGTTTTATTTTTAGCCTTGCTCATTGTCTCACCTACCATCAATTTTTACGTGGGTAATAACGCAGGAAATGGGGCATTATACCGGATTCCTCCCCCGGCCTTGAGTCACTGCTTCGAACACATCTATTCATGCATTTTAAATAAGCTTGAAACCAATTACCAAGTAATCTATTTGGTTAATCGTGAAGTCCAAATATAACCCCAACATCAAATAAAGAGGAAATTATGAAAACCATACATGCGCTTGCTGTGGCGCTCGCACTAAACAGCACAGGCATCTATGCGGCAGAACCTGAATCCGTCGCCGTCAAGGAAATGGCCGCTATCCTTATCGACTTTGATCACAACCCAACATCATCAGGAAAAATGACCTTGCAAAATATAGCCAAAGACCCGGCGACCAGCGCTCACGAAAAAACGATTGCCACGGCCCTGCTTAATGTTGAACACAAAGCCACCGGCAGTGACAAAACTCGACTGAAGGGGATTATCGATGACCCATCGGCATCGCCCCAAACTAAAGAACTTGCCGGGATTATTTACAATCTCAACCACCATCCCACAGCTAGCGAAAAAAAATCCCTAAGCATGCTTCTTGGCAAGTAAACGCCAAAAAATAAACGCCCCTGCTACTTAACAGCAGGGGCGTTCTGGATGAACCCCATTATGCAACTTGCTGTGAAGTACGAATCACATGTGCCGCCTGCGCCGGCAGGAAATATTGGTACACGGGCGCCGAATGCAATGGATTAGCGGCATCATAATCGATGCCATACAATTCAAAATAGGCCTTGGCCAGCAGCGGTGACATTTCCTTGCGTGACACCAGCTCCAGCAATTTGGCATTTTCAATGCTCTTGCTCAGCTGTTCACCATGCTTAACGATCTCCGCCTTTAGCGCGGGCGGAATAGTCGTATTACATTCTGGCTGGGTAAACACTTGCAATAACGCGCCCTGCGTATATTGCCCTGTCGGCGTCATGATTTTGATGCCTTCTTTTTCCAATGCCGCCATGACCTCGGCCAGCGGCACCGCGACGCGCACACCATTACGTAACGTAGTGGCACGGATACCGAGGTGATGTGCCGTATAGCCATACACTTTATTCCAGTGTTGAATGATCTGTGCTGGATGATCGGCATCGGACTGATCAACAAACACCCGCAATGCCTGGCCATTGCTCAGTATTTTATAGACAGGATAGGCATTCCAGCCATCGGGAAACTGATAAAAGGCCTCGCCTGGAAATTGGGTTGCAACATAGCCATGATGTTTTTTGAGCAATTCCGAAACTCGCTCCGCATCCTGATGCGCGCGTGAACCACAACGAATCGCCATGTGATCAAATACCACATCCCACTTATAGCTCGGGGCGATTTCCAGTAATTTTAGGTCGGCATGGCTATAGACAAACGACTCTACCGATTTCACGGCACAATACACATCCAGATGCTTGACCCAACCGGCAATCAGCCGCGCCTGCGTATCACTCAAGGCGGCATTGGCCTTGGCCAATATCGCCACCAAGAAATCATTGGCATAATCGGATACGTTTTCACAAGCCTCTGGGATATCGACTTCAAACGGAAGACTCGACTTTGCCGCCTGATAAGCCGATAACAATTGCGAGACGGTCTGGACATTGGCAAAGTAAGGCGCAGCGGTTGGCGCTGCCGGCTTAGCTACAAAGGGTGTCAGATCGAGGGTGTAAACCTCGGACTTTTCGGTGGTAGCATGAATAACATTCGCGTGTTGCGGGTCTTGTTTCAACCGAGGTTCATCACGCAACAAGGTTTGAGCCAGGGAACTGGCAAAGGTGGAAAACCGTTCACGGGACATAAGGACCTCCTTAATCCGCGAGGGAACACCAAAGCGACGTTTCTATAAATATAGATCGGCCAAAAGGAGAAAACCTTTGACGAAACGCAATGTTCTATTATTGGGCTCCGGCAAAATAGGCTCGCTGATTACCACAATGCTTGCCGAATCAGGGGATTACAATGTTCGTGTTGGCAGCCTCAATTCTGAGGCCGCGCAAACCCTGATCAAAGAGTTAAAACTCAAAAACGCCAGCGCCTTTGAGCTTGATGCCCGTGACGAACAGGCGCTGGATCAGACCATGAAATCCGAACGCTTCGATGCCGTGATTTCCGGCCTGCCTTATTACTGCAACCCGCTGGTGGCCGATCTCGCCGCCCGCCACAATATTCATTATTTTGACTTGACCGAAGATGTCGAAGTCACCCGTCATGTGCAAAAACTCAGCGCCGGACGCAAAACAGTATTTATGCCGCAATGTGGGTTAGCCCCCGGCTTTATCAGCATTGCGGCTAACGATCTGATGAGTCACTTCGACAAAATCGATACCGTCAAAATGCGCGTTGGCGCGCTGCCGGTCAACCCCAACAATGTGCTGAAATATTCACTCACCTGGTCCACAGATGGTTTGATCAACGAATACGGCAACACCTGTTATGGGATCGAAAACGGTGAACTGACCGCGCTGCAACCATTGGAAGGTCTGGAAACCATCAGTCTCGACGGTGTGCTTTATGAAGCCTTTAACACCTCCGGTGGACTCGGTACCCTGGCCGAAACGTATGACGGCAAGGTGCGCACCATGAATTACAAAACCATGCGTTATCCCGGCCACTGCGAAAACATCCGCCTGCTGATGAACGATCTGCGCCTGAACGATGACCGCGACACCTTAAAGCGCGTTCTGGAAACTGCTGTTCCTCGAACCAAACAAGACGTGGTGTTGATCTACGTTGCCGTCTCAGGCACGCAGCAAGGTGATCTGTTTGAAGAAAATTATGCCAAAAAAGTTTATCCGCAAACCATCGCCGGCAAACGCTGGTCGTCGATTCAAGTTACCACTGCCGCCGGTATTTGCGGCGTAATGGATATTGTTCTGGATAATCTACCCCGTTATCAGGGATTCGTGACACAGGAACAGATCCCACTCAAGGAATTTCTTGCCAACCGCTTTGGCAAACACTACGCCATCACAGGAGATCGCCGTGGAGATATTGAAGACTCTGAAGCTCAAACGCATCAACCCGGGCACTCACGCCGGAAGTGATGGCTGGTTAAAATCAGAATCCTCGATTATCGAGTCGCATAATCCGGCGACTGGCGAGCTATTGGCTAAAGTTCAGGGTTGTAACAGCCGCGACTATGAAAAAGTCATTCGTAATAGCCTGGCCGTGCAAAAAGAATGGGCCAAAGTACCTGCGCCCAAGCGCGGTGAGTTAATTCGCCGCATTGGCAATGCGCTACGCGATCATAAAGATGCGCTGGGCAGTCTCGTCAGCCTGGAAATGGGCAAGATCAAACAGGAAGGTGACGGCGAAGTACAAGAGATGATCGACATCGCCGACTTTGCCGTCGGCCAGTCGCGCATGCTCTATGGCAACACCATGCACTCGGAGCGGCCGCAACATCGAATGTATGAGCAATGGCATCCGCTGGGCGTGATTGGCGTCATCAGCGCCTTCAATTTTCCGGTCGCCGTCTGGTCATGGAATGCCTTTCTTGCCGCCATCGCCGGCAACACGGTGGTGTGGAAACCCTCATCCAAAACGCCGCTCTGCGCCATTGCCGTACAACACATCTGCAATGAAGTGATGAAAGACGCAGGCCACCCTGGTGTATTTTCATTGTTTATCCCGTCCAAGTCTGATATTGCACAGCGTTTTGTCGAAGACAACCGTGTACCTTTAATTTCATTCACCGGTTCCAGCCAGGTCGGGTACCATGTTGCCGAAACAGTGGCCAAACGCTTGGGCCGTTATTTACTGGAGTGCAGCGGCAATAATGCCATCATCGTCGATGACAGCGCCGAACTTGATCTCGCGGTACCGGCTATCGTCTTTGGCGCGGTTGGTACCGCAGGCCAACGTTGCACCACGACACGGCGTTTGATCGCCCATGACAAAATTTATGATGAGCTAGTGACACAACTGGTGCATGCCTATCAACAAGTGCGTATTGGCGACCCGCTCAAGAAAAAGGTGTTGATGGGCCCCTTAATCGATGCTGCGGCTGTTAGCACTTATGAAGATGCCGTTATGCGCGCGGTTACCGCAGGTGGCACTGTGCTATGCGGTGGCAAGGCGCTCAAGGGACGCGGGCACTTCGTTGAGCCGACGATCATTGAAGTCGATCACCAATTCGATATCGTCAAGGAAGAAACCTTTGCCCCCATCCTCTATGTGATGCGCTACAAACAACTGGATAAAGCCATCGCCATGCAGAATGATGTGCCGCAGGGATTATCATCATCGATTTTCACCACCAACTTGCGCCATGCCGAGCAATTTTTATCGGCACAGGGCAGCGATTGCGGCATTGCCAACGTCAACATCGGCACTTCGGGCGCCGAGATCGGTGGCGCATTCGGCGGTGAGAAAGAAACCGGCGGCGGGCGCGAGGCAGGATCGGATTGCTGGAAGGCCTATATGCGGCGCCAAACCAATACCATCAACTGGAGCCGGGAGCTGCCGCTGGCGCAGGGGATACGTTTTCAACTTGGATCTAAAAAGTAATTACTCACCAGAGCCTGTCCCACGCAGTGCCTCTGTGGTAAAAACGCTCTTCTCAATGCGCCGTTGGCGCATTCGTTTCCTGACGCTTGCTGTGAATGGCGATGATCTCGTCAAAATTGCGCAGCGCATTAAGCAAACGCGCATTACCCCATTGATGATGACGGCTCCATTCCTCGGCATAGGGATAAATCGCGCTCCGTTCCGGCAAAGGGGCGCCTTGCTCCAGAATCGCTTTCATCCGCGCCAGAAACACCCATTGCAACCACTCATTGAATTCCAGGGTATCGACACAAAAAGGCTCTTGGCTGGACAGCGCCTGCGCTGAGGGCGGCGTTGCCTGCCAGACGCCTACCCGCCGCATTTCTGCCTCAATCGCCAACACCACGTCTGCGACTCTGTTATCGAGATCAGGCATCGATCTATGCTCCTCCGGTTTCATTTTGTCAGTCTAACTGTTTTGATTCGGAGCCACCACCCCTGGCCTGCACCAGGCAAGTGCTATAATCACACCCCAAAAACAGGCTCAGGTTCACATCGTGGCACATTATCGTCCCCCGCAACCAAAATCATCTCCCTACATCACTCCCGAGGGTTTCAGGGCGCTGCAAGACGAACTTAACACCATCTGGAAACGGCGCGCCGAGGTCACCACGGCGCTGACAGCGGCCGCCGCGGAAGGTGACCGTTCGGAAAATGCCGAATACATTTACCGCAAGAAAGAGCTACGCGAAATAGATCGCCGGATTCGATATTTGCAAAAACGGCTTCCCGACCTCAAGGTGGTGCACGAAACACCGACTGATCAGCGGCGCGTATTCTTCGGAGCGTGGGTTGAAGTTGAAGACGTGGCAGGCATCAGCAGCCTTTTCCGAATCGTGGGTGCCGACGAGATTGATCCCCATCGCGGCTGGATCAGTATTGATTCACCCATGGCACGCGCCTTACTCAAAAAAACTGTCGATGAAGATATCGAAGTCGAAACACCCCATGGTAAACGCATGTATTCGATCATCGATGTTCGCTACGATGCAAAATAAAACGGGCGCATCATCGATGCGCCCGTCTTTTACATCAGACTCAAATTACAACGCTAGAACAAAATCCACCAGCTTCTCAATATCGGCATCGGCAATGCGTGGCGAATACGGCGGCATTGGCACCCCGCCCGTTACCTCAGTCCAATTACCTTTACCACCCTTCTTCACCTTGTCGACCAATTTCGCACGGGCCATCGCATCACCCTTGTAGCGCTTGGCGACATCTTTCCACGCTGGCCCGACAACTTTGTTATCCACACTATGACATGCCAAACACCCACTCTTCTTGGCCAACTCCAGATCCGCCGATGCTGACACCGAAAACACCAGCCCAGCGACGGCCAACACCGACATTCCGAGACTACGTGTTACTTTGTTCATACTTGACTCCTCCATTGCTAGCGATCAAAAAGGGGCTGCGACTGCCATAAAAACACCCCTTGGTCACACCGGTTTCCCGTCCCCGCAAAACCGATGCTCAATTTCACATTACGCCGCCGTGAATGAATGATCCCTGAACACACAACCATAGTTTAGCTGCATGATTTAACAGGTGAATTCTTCGTCATTTTCGGGTTCAATAGTGATATATCTAAAATATGTTTTTAGGGAAATGGAGAACTGTTTATGCGTCAACAAGCATGGATCTTGGTGTTACTCGCAATTTTCTGGCTGACTGCCTGCGACCAGACCACGCCGCCATCTCCCAACGACCAGGCACAGACCACTACATCCTCAGGCAACACCAAAACCAGCCAAGACATTAAAGACCAATGCACAAGCTGCCATGGCAAAGATGGCGCCAGCGGCCAAGCCGATGCGCCGTTTATCGCTGGCCAACAATTACAATACCTGGCCACGGCATTACATGCCTACACTGACAACAGCCGCAACAACGCCGCCATGGCTACGGCGATGAGCGGATTGGATGAGGCGCAGATCAACGATGTTGCCACCCACTATTCCGCAATGACAAGCGAGTGGCATGGTGTGGAAAAACCTTCGATCACACAGCAAACATCCACCGATCTCAAGCTCATCAACGCTGGCAAGATAACCGCCATGCCCTGTAGTTCCTGTCACAGCCTGGATGGCGCCAGCCATAATGCCGCCATTCCAAGCCTAGCGGGCTTGAATCAAGCATATTTAGCTAAGGCACTGGATGAATACTTCAATGGTAAACGTCATAGTTCAGTAATGGGCATATTCCGTACTTCGTTCACTCCGCAGAAGATTAAAGAAGTAACCGCCTATTTCAGCAGTCTGCCACCACAACAATCCCCACTTGCCGCCACCGGAGATATGATCGCCGGCAAAACAGAAGCCATCAGTTGTGGCGGGTGTCATGGCGTGGATGGCAACAGCCCTTATCCCGGCATCCCGTCACTCGCGGGGCAGAATCCTCATTATCTGGTGAATGCGCTGCGCGCCTACCGCGATCGTCACCGCGATGACGCCATGATGCGTTCTGCAATTCAGGGGCTCAGCGAGGAACAATTCAAGAACATCAGCGCTTATTTTGCCGCCCAAAAACCACACCCGTTCACCATCAACGAACAAGATCCGCTGAAAGCTGGTGCCGCGCTTGCGGGCTCATGCAATGCCTGCCATGCCAAACCAGGCGCGAAAACCCCACGCTTAAGCGGACTCGATCAGACGTATCTTGATCGCAGTATCATGCAATATCAGCTTGGTGCCCGCAAACACGAACTGATGTCGCTACTGGTTTCACAGCTGAGCGTCACTGACATCGAAAAAATCAGCGGGTACTATGCCGGGCAGAAACCGTTACCGCGTGCCGGCAAAGAAACTGGAGATATCGCCTCAGCTCAACAACTGACCAGTTCTTGCACCGATTGCCATGGCGCTGACGGCAACAGCACTCAACCGCTCATCCCCAGCCTGGCAGGACAAAATCCGGAGTATATCGCCACCGCTCTCCACGCTTATGCCAGCAACGATCGTGATAATTCTGATATGCAAAAAGCAGCGGCTACACTTGGCGACAATGATATCTCTGTAGTTGCAAACTTTTTCGCCGCTCAAACGCCACAACCCTCGCAACCAAGAAGCCCGCAAAGTCCCGAGGTATTGGCACAAAAGTGTGACCGTTGCCACGGCGAAAACGGCTACAGTCACGAAGTAGACAAACCCCGGCTGGCGGGTCAGCGACAATCATATCTAGAGAAAACATTGCATGAATACAAACAAGGCTCACGTAAAAACTCAGCCATGCACGCCATGTCTGACGTATTGAGCGCGACAGAAATCAAGGGGATCGCAGCCTATTATTCTGCGAAGTGAAACCGGGCGATCGGGTTACGCCGCGCCAACCCATTCGATAATGACCAACAAGGGTAACAACCATGAGTGACAATATTTCACCCGACACCGCCCCTGACAAAAGCCGGCGCAAGGCACTAAGCATCAAGGCACTGCTTGCGAGGATCGCCGTCATCGTCATGCTGATGGAGTTATTTATCATGGCAGCTTTTGACGTATTCCCTGAAGAAGTCAGCGTCGCCTTCGAAGCACTTTTAGACGCTGCGCTACTCGTCTTAATATCAATACCTTTAATTTACTTTTGGGTGATCAGACCCTTTGTCCGTGCGCGCGACGAAGCCGAAGAACGCATTGCCTATCTGGCGTTTCATGATTCATTGACCCGCTTGGCGAACCGGCGACTGCTGATTGAATATTTGGAAAAATATCTTGCAGTTTGTGAAAGACACCCCATTTTTGGCGCGCTGATATTTGTCGACCTTGATGGCTTCAAGAAGGTCAATGACACCTACGGCCACAATGTGGGCGACGCATTACTGATTGAGGTTGCCAAAAGGTTAAAAATCGCGACGCGATCTGAAGACACTTTAAGTCGTCTCGGTGGCGATGAATTTGTGTTACTGGTTCAGCAACTTGATATCAGTGAAAATGTCGCTCGCAGCAAAGCCATAACAATCGCGGAAAAAATGCACCGATCATTGTGCGAACCAATTTATTATGATGAAAAAAAATTAGCCATCGGCGCGAGCATAGGCATATATATTATTGGGACAAAAAAAATGTCCGCAAAAACCGCAATTGGCGAAGCCGACAAGGCAATGTATAGCGCCAAGCAAAGGGGTGGCGGACAGATTACGGTTTTTGACGAAGCCCTAGGCCCATAATTCTTTAGAATAGTCGGTGGATCAAGTCTCTTAAAACTACACCTCCTGGAGGTTACTCAACTCACCCTCGGCCTGTGGCCGCAGCACCTCAAGCGCCTGTTTGAGCGCAGATTCGCCCCCGGCGCGAACAGTGATGTGCCCCAGTTTGCGACCACGGCGCGATTCTTTGCCATAAAGATGCAGGTGCGCCCCCGGCTGTTCCAGCACTGCAATCATGTCCGGCACTTCGCCGATCAGATTGAGCATTGCAGAATAGCCTAGTGTTTTGGTATCCCCCAACGGCAGACCACAGACTGCACGCAGATGATTTTCAAACTGACTGGTCTCAGCACCTTCTATCGTCCAGTGACCGGAATTATGCACCCGTGGCGCAAATTCGTTGGCAAGCAACTGATTACCCACCTGGAACAGCTCCAGCGCAACCACGCCCACATAATCCAGCGCATTCAATAATCGACTGACATAATCTTCCGCCAGCAACTGCAACGGATCGCCGGGGCGCGCCACCGACAAACGCAGGATGCCTTCGCGATGCGTGTTCTCGGTCAACGGATAATGGACGATCTGGCCGTCACGGCCGCGGGCGGCGATGATCGAGAGTTCGCGATCATAGGGCACATAGGCCTCGACAATGGCATTGGTACTGCCCAGGCTTTCCCACGCCGGCGCCAAATCTTCCTGGCGCAACAGGCGTGCCTGCCCTTTGCCGTCATAACCCAAGGTGCGGGTCTTGAGCACCGCGGGCAAGCCAATCTCTACAGTGGCATATTCCAGCGCCGCCAAACTCTCCACGGCCACAAACGGCGGCACCGGAATACCCAGTTCGCGGAACAGAGTTTTTTCCCGCAATCGATCCTGCGAGGCTACCAAGGCGGCTGGCGGTGGATAGACGGGCACGCGCTCGGCCAGGATGCGCACCGTTTCTGCGGGCACGTTTTCAAATTCGTAGGTCACCAGATCAACACGATCGGCGAGCCATTCCAGCAAGCTTTGGTCGTCAAAACTGCCACAGGTATGTTCCGCTACCGGCGACGCGCAGGCGTCGGCCGTCGGATCAAGCACGACAAACTGCAAACCCAAGGGATATCCTGCCAATGCCAACATGCGGGCGAGCTGCCCGCCACCTAAGACACCTATGATCACGCCTGACCTCCACGCGGGTTGGGTTGGGCGAGCACGGCATCGGTCTGCTGCTGGCGATAGTCTTCCAGTGGTTTGCGGAACTGAACATGTTTGTTGGCGAGGATAGCCACCGCCAGCAGGGCGGCATTGATCGCGCCCGCGCGGCCAATGGCCAAGGTTCCGACCGGGATTCCGGCAGGCATCTGCACCATCGACAGCAAGGAATCAAGGCCATTCAGCGCCTTCGATTCAACCGGCACCCCCAGAACGGGTAACCGGGTCTTGGCCGCCGCCATCCCGGGCAGATGGGCCGCGCCACCGGCGCCGGCGATGATCACCTCCAGTCCTCGCGCCTCGGCAGTTCCTGCGTATTGAAACAGCTTATCCGGGGTGCGATGGGCCGAAACAACCTCGACTTCGTGGGGAACACCGAATTTCTCCAGGATATCCGCCGCATGGACCATGGTCTCCCAGTCCGAGGTCGACCCCATGATCAGTCCCACCAATGGTTTCATGCACCAGCCCCTTTCATCAGCATCTCCATGTTTCGCCCGGAAATTACACCATAAAGTCCGGGCCTGTTTTTTGATGCCGCCATTATATACCAAGGCCTTTGTCATCGCTGCGCAAAGCCAAGCAATCCCCCTCCCCTTCGCACGCACATACATGCTCTTTTTGAGAGGTAATTATTGTTAAACCTAATGCGTGCCTCCGAGCGTCCGCTAACACTGGTAATCAATACGGTGCTTTCTGGAGTGAAAGCACATTTACACCACGGACGGCGAAGCCAAGGTTTGATCAGCGGTGAAGCCAAATGTTCGGAACCAAAAAAACGCGTGCACAGCAGTCTCTACGTGCCTGTCTGGCAATATTAAGCAGCCTGCTTGCTCAAGTTGCTCTGGGGGCAGCTAACACGGATATTTTGGACTCCACCCTAATATTAGGCCACGTTCCAGCAAAACCTACCAGCAACCCACCCCTGCTACTGGCATCGCAAGTCGAAAATGAACAATTCCCGCAGGTTGCACCCCTCACCCCGGAACGCAAAGAAAAAGACATCAGTAGCTGGACGGTTTATGTCGATAATGATGGCTTCGCTCCAGGCCGCCGTGATCGCGACTACACTGGCGGCATCTCAATTTCGTTAAGCGGTGCATTGGCGACAGAGTCCTGGCTTTCCCTGGATCGGCCGTTGGCCCCATTGGACGCCTGGCACCAACTCGACAGCGATACGATTGTGCTTCACGGGCTCGAATTCGGCCTCACTGCCTTCACGCCGGAAAGAATATCGCGGCGGACCCCGCTCTATGGCCAGCGCCCTTATGCGAGCCTCATCTATCTGGGCAATAGCCGGCAATACATTGATGCCAACACAGGTCATTCCCGGGTTAGCAGTTTAACGCTGGGGATTCTCGGGCTATCCGTCGCACAAGAACTACAGCAGAACATTCATAAACACATGGGTGGCAGACAACCCAGGGGCTGGGATTATCAGATCTCCGATGGCGGTGAACCTACCTTGCGCTATTCCGTTGCCTGGAACAACATCCTGGATGCCAACTATTCCAGCGATGGCATCGAATATGAGATTGTCACCACGCAAAAGCTCAATATTGGGTACCTGACCGATGGCGCATGGGGATTAAGTGCGCGCATCGGGCGACTGGAAACTCCCTGGTGGTCTTTCAGCCCACAACTGGCCGAATACAGTGAATATTCAAAACCAAGCGCAATCTTGCCCGACAAACGTTCAAAGGAAATGTATTTCTGGACAGGATTTAATCTTAGAGCACGCCTTTATAATGTTTTTTTACAGGGGCAGTTTAGAGACAGCACAGTCACCTTGCGCAGTGACGAACTGAATCACATCATCGGTGACGCATGGGCAGGCGTCACCTGCGAATTTAGCGACGGCTGGCGCGCCAGTTATTTCATGCGCGGCCAGACCTCAGAAGTCAAAAACGGCCCCAGCGATCATAACAACATCTGGGGCGGATTCATTCTCGGCCGCACGTATTAGTTATTTCTTGCCAAACAACTCTTCCAACGCCTTGCGTGCCTGTTCTTCTGCTGACAACTCGGATTGCGGGCTGGCCGCGCCACCGAACAGCCGCTCCAACTCACCCCGCGATTTTTGCGCCTGGTCATTGGGTGGCTGATACGCATTCAAGCGCGGCTGCAACAATTCACAAAAATTGGCCCGCACTTTATCTTTAACTTCCCCAGCAATCGGCTCACGGCAGGCCTGACCACGACTGGGATCGTAAAACTTGCACATGCGACAAACATGCAAATCAGCATGGCACTTTTGACATTGCGCTGAACGCGTCAATGGCAGAGGAACACCTTCCACTACCGCACCACAACGCCAACACTGCAATTGCCCCATAATAACCTCGAATCAAATCGCCGGGCGATTCATGAATCGCCCCGCAACACGCCATATCCAACAACCCATCGTAGGGGCACGGCGCGCCGTGCCCCTACAGTTTCCGCAAATAACCCGTCACTTCTTCACGATCATGATAAAGCTGTTTAAAACGCAACTCATAATCCACACCCTTTGCCGCCAATATCTCACTCATCTCATCGTCGCAGCGTTTCACTTCCTGAAAGCGTTTTTTCATCGGCAATTTCAGATTAAAAATCGCATGTCGGCAATACCCGCCAGCCACCCACTCCGCAACCAGCCGCGCAATCCGGATCGGCTGCTCAACGACGTCACACACCAACCAGTCGACAGCCTTAGCCGGCCGGTAACGAAAGGCGTCCACCCGCAAGTGTTCGACCAGCCCAGAGTCCAGAAGCTCCGGCGCCATCGGTCCATTATCGATGGCAGTCACATGAATATGACGCCGCACCAATTGATAAGTCCAGCCACCCGGTGCCGCACCTAAATCCACGGCCCGCATGCCCGGCTGCAAGTATTTTTCTCGCTCCTTTTCACTCAAGAAGTAAAGCAAGGCTTCTTCCAGTTTGAGCGTGGAACGGCTGGGGGCAGCATGCGGAAATTTCAATCTGGGAATCCCCATCAACCATGGTGAACTTCCCTCAGGCAGACACACACACAGAAAAACACGGCTTGAATCGAGAAAAAATAAATGCAAGCGCGGCACACGAAGATCAGAGATCAATATTCCCATCTTGGTTAATGCCTGCCGTAAAGGAACGGCAAACTTACGGCAAAATGTTCCCAGTTCTTTTGCTTCATTGGTGTCTGCCGTTTCCAGCCACACATCGCTAAAATGTATCCCGGCAACGGACTGCACCACCGGCGTCACTCGATCCGTGACCGGCAAACCTTCCAGCTGACCGACCACCCCCAAACACTGCCGTGCAAAAATCATCTTTCGCACATCAAGCTTTTCAAACAGTAATTGCGCTTGCGCTGCATCATACGGAGAAAACAGTACATAACCCGAATCTGTCTTGGCCTGACAATAGCCAGCCACATCACGGGTAGCCGCTTGCACCTGTATCTCAGCCGCGCACTCCCCTTCAAATCCGGAGCGGCAATATAATAAAAACTTGGTGACTGGCAACATCGAATCTTCCTGTTCACTAAACAACGACTACGCGTTTACGTAGCAACAACAACCAACGACTGAGCAAATTATTGGAAAACGCCAGCGGAATAGACAACAGCAACATGGCATATACCGAACGCCGCGGCACCTTGGTCGCAGACTCAGACTTCAGCCACGCCGGGTTCACAGATAACCGCGCCAGCGTTGCCATGCCAATCACTAACGGCCAGATCGCTGCCAGCCTCAGCCGCAAACAATGTTGCGGAATCGCCAGCACATAAACACCTGCGCTGTCATAATACTCCAGCGCCTGTCTTAGCCAATGCCGCAGCACAGGGCGCGCCCGCAGTGAAGCATCTTCCGCCAGCAAGTGTTCCGGTTTCAAACCTAACGCCTGTAACGCATCCCGCGGCAAATAACAGCGCCCATTGCGCAAATCAGTACCCGCATCGCGCAGCACATTGGTCAACTGTAACGCCTTGCCAAATTGCACACCTTGCTCGCATTGCCGCTCATAATCCCAACCAGCCAACGCTGGCTCATGCGCCAGCAACATCTCCGTCCAAAACTCGCCCACGCAACCGGCGACCAGATAAATATAATGCTCCAGCGCCGCGGCATTCGGTAACGCTGCAATCACTCCACGTTGCTCATCGGGAAAAGCTTCCAGGTCCATGAACATGCCATCACAGAGCGTCAGCACAACTTGCCGCACCCGCTGCGCATCTGCGGGTGGCAGTGCCTCCACATACTGCAATACCTGTGGCAGGCAATGCATCAAGCGCCGCTCATGGACATTGGCTTGACCTGGCGTCAACGACGCGATGATCGCCTCGATTTCGCTGACATTCGCATTATTGGCGACCACCGCCCGGAACCGTTGCAACCAGTGCAAGCGTTGCGACGGCGGCAAGATACGCGTATCGGCAATGGTATCGGCGGCGCGTGCCAACAGATAGGCCAGGGCGATCGGTGCCTGCAAGGGCGTAGACAAGACGCGAATGCTCAAATAGAACGAACGCGAGACGCTTTTCAATACCGCTCGCAACTGAACTTCGGATAAACTGCCGACTGCCTGCTCCGACCCTTCAGTGGTTATCATTGTGTCCGCCATATTCGAGCAAGGTGATTCATTATAGAATGCTTGAGAGTATATAGTGTTCATTCCAGATCAGGATGCTGCGTTTTGCGCTACGAACAGATCAAAAATCAATTTTTCGGCCTGGATACACAGTATCCACTGGCTGACGGACGTGTCACGCGCCGGATATACCTGGATTCCGGCGCCTCAAGCCTGATGCTGAAACCGGCGCTGGCAGCGGTACTTGATTATCTACCGCATTACGCCAACACCCATACCACCGTCCACACCAGCGCCCGTATCACGTCCCAGGCGATGGCCTGGGCTCACCACAAGGCGCTTGAGTTCACCCACGCCGATCCAGCGCACTATGTCAGCGTCTTCATGGGCAGCGGCACCACGGCACCCGCAAATCGGCTCGCACACGGACTGAAGGTGCTACGGCCTGAACGTGACATTGTGCTGATCTCAACACTCGAGCATCATTCCAATGATTTGCCGCATCGTGCCTATGGCAACTTGATTGAACATATCCCGCTTTGTGGCACCGGTCCGCAGCTGGGCAATATTGACCTCAACGCCCTCGAGGCTTTACTCCTGCGCCATAAGGGGCGCGTGAACTATATTGCCGTGACCGGCGTCAGCAATGTCACCGGCATTATCAATCCGCTGGCCGAAATTGCAGAACTCGCCCATCGCCATGATGCTTATGTAATCGTCGATGCAGCACAAATGGCCGCCCATGTACCGATTCGCATCGGCGCTATGGATATGCGAAGTCCTGATTTTATGATCTTTTCCGGCCATAAGATCTACGCCCCCGGTGCGCCGGGCGTACTGATCGGCCGCCGCGATCTACTCGCCGCCATGCCGCCATTTGAACTCGGCGGCGGCATCGTCAAACACGTCACACCTTTTGCCTTTGAACTACTGCCCGATATTGAATCGCGCGAACATGCCGGCACGCCAAATATTATCGGTAGTTTATTACTGGCCTGCGCGCTTGAAACCTTAGACCAAATTGGTATGGAGGAGATTTTCCGCCGCGACCTGGCGCTGGTGAATTACACCACGCGGCAACTGCAACAATGTTCGGGCATTCGTCTCTATGGCCCCATTGATAATCCAAACCGTGTTGGTTGCATCGCCTTTAATCTTAACCACATCGATCATGGCCTCACCGCTGCGCTGCTCAATGACTATTACGGTATTGCCGTGCGCAACGAATGTTTCTGCGCTCACCCCTACGTCGCGGCGATGATCAAGGAAGAATTATTTGACTCAATTCCAGAAACGGATTCCGAAGCGGAATTAAGTATGCTGATCAATCTCAAGCGCGGCATGGTGCGCGCCAGTTTTGGTCTTTACACCACCGAAGCCGATATCGATGCCTTAGTCGCCGCCATCAAAGATATTACTCGCAAGATCGAACACTACCGGCCGCTTTATCAGGCATTGCCCGATGGCAGCTACCGTCACACACAGTTCACGTCTGCACCGGAAGACATCTTCGATATCAAGCGTTACTTGATTGAAAAACTATTGAAAATCTAACGCGGAGACGCAAAGGCGCAAAGGAAAACCAAAGCGATACACGATTTTTCTGCTCACATCCCGCATATTAAAGACCGCTTTCTTCGTGTCGCTGGTGTCTTTACCGTTGCAAACTTTTGCATTTCCTCCGCGCCTTTGCGTCTCCGCGTTAGGTTTTTTTAGGCAGTTATTCCCGCGGTGGATAACGCAACACCTCGCCCGGCCCCATATACTCACCCGCGCCCAGCCGCGATAACGATCTGACCTTGGCAGCATCCACTTTAAGCCGCCCATCTGAAAGCTGCTGACACACCGTATCATCGACAAACATGTGCCGCACCCGGCCATAGATCACCTTCATCCCCGCCAGATCGTGGATCTGATACGTGTCACAGGCATACGCCACAGGGCAACCCTCCACGCGAGGCAAACGGGAACCAGGAAAATCCCTCACCTTGAGCTTTAATTGCTCAACTTCTGAAACCTCTGGCGGAAAGGCTGCCGCGCTGGCATCGAGCGCCCGCATTTGATCCACCGATGCAATATGCACCACGAAATCACCACGCTGTTCGATATTGGCCAAGGTATCCTTGGCCGAGCCGTCAGCCTTGCGACTCACCGAAATCATCACCAGCGGGGGGTCCGTCGCCACTGCGCTGAAAAATGAGAACGGCGCCAGATTGTATCGCCCCAAGGCGTTTTCACTCAGCACCCAGCCGATCGGCCGCGGCAACAAGGTTTGGGTCAAATAAAAATAGGCCTGCCCCGGACTCAGCCGCTCAATATCGATATTCACGCACTACCCCTGATGTTACTATCTAACTTAAACCGCCATTGTCGCTTAAACCCGTTATGCAAACCATCTCTTTGGAACAACTCATCGCCCGCTACGACACCCTGCTGTTCGACGCTTATGGCGTGCTGATCCATAACAGCGGCGCCTTGCCCGGCGCCAGCGAGTTGATTAACCGCCTGAACCGGATCGGCAAACCGTATCTGATCCTGACCAACGATGCATCGCGCCTGGCGACGACTGCGAGCGCCCGTTATCAGCGCTATGGTCTGGCGATCCCGCCCGAACGCATTCTCAGCGCTGGCAGCCTGCTGACCGACCATTTCCAGTACCATCACCTGACCGGGAAACGTTGCCTGGTCCTGGGGCCGGAGGATAGCCGGCAGCTTGTCGCCAACGCCGGGGGCCAGGTGGTCACCGCTGAGGACGATTTTGAAGTACTGGTGGTTGCCGACGAGATGGGCTACCCGCTACTGGAGACCATCGACGCCGCGCTGAGCACCCTCTGCCGCCGGCTGGATCAGAATCTCCCTCTACATCTGATCCTGCCCAACCCGGACCTGATCTACCCCAAAGCCTCAGGCTTTGGGATCACGGCGGGCAGCATCGCCATGATTCTGGAAGCCGCCCTGCAACTCCGCTACCCCGGTCTGAATGACCTGCACTTCATCCGGCTCGGCAAACCCCACGCCGCCATCTTCCTGGCGGCTCAGGCGCGCAGCCCCGGCAAACTGGTCATGATCGGCGACCAACTGGAGACCGACATCCGTGGAGCCCAGGGGTGCGGTATCGCCAGTGTCCTGGTCTGCAGCGGCATCACCCCCCGAACCTCCCCTTTCACCTCCCGCCCGGACTATGTCATCGACTCCATCGCCGCGCTACTCTAAATCACATACCCACTAGACACGGCGCCCGAGTGTAGCTAAATTTACCCCGCTCCAATGTCGTTCCCGGAATCTAGCCTCTATTTTTAGGGTAATTCAACCGGGAGATAGGAGGGTGATTCTGGCCTCAGGCGCCCAGAACAACGATTAAAGTGAATAACAAATTTTTTGAATTTATTGAAGGATAGCGATGAGCACCGATAGATTTTGGTTTGGCTTTTTGGAAGCCGGCGACAGAAGTGCAGCCGTATTGCGTGACGACAAAATTTCCACCGGCAACCCGGACACGTTTTATCTTTTCAATCTCAGCCGCGGCGAGATCATAGAATATAAACGCAGTGTTGTTGAACCCAAGCTGCGCACGTTGAAGAATAACGAAAAAGCCCTGGAAGAAGAGCTGACCGCGGGCTATGCCCTTGTCCGCGCCAACTTCAAACCAAAAGGCAACCGTCTCGCGATCCCGGAAAAAGGTGGCCGCACACGCCCTGACACCGCGGAAACCAATCCCGAAGACAGCGAAGATGTCGCCGTTATCAGTGATGACGATGCCGTTTGGGTTGATGACGCTGATAGTTAAACCGTTACTGTAGTGGCGCCGTTTGTGGCGCCACTACAGCAATCTTTGAAATCAACTGCCCACTAATTGGGCAGTGAATTATTTAGCTTCTCCACCAGGTCCGCGCACGACTTGGTCACATCTGCAGTATTTTTACCCTTGGCTTTGGTTTGTAATCTGCCGTCAATATTGTAATTGCAAGGTTGTGACTGGTCGGTCGACATATCGAGCAGCACCAGCTTTTGATCGTCGGGGAAATACTTGGCCTTGAGCACGCCCCCAATATAAAACTGATAACTTCCCTCACTTGAAATATAAAGCGCACGCCGATCTTTATGTAGCTGCGCTGCGAGCTCCGCCACCGTACGCGTCGGGCGCGACTCAACCACCGCCGCAGGCTCGCGCACTGCATCAGTCTTTGCCGCAGGCGCTGCTGAAATTTCGGCACCTGAAGCCGCCTTCATGTTAGGTACTGCTGCAACCTGCACCGCCGGTGCCGCTGCCGCCACCTGGGCGCTGCCAGCGCCCGCATCAGGCGCCTGCATCCCGGCAGTATTCGTATTCGTGGCGCACGCCACCATTATCCCGGTCAGTGAAATCCCCACCAGGATGTTCATTACATTACGACATTGATTCATAAGATCCCCCACAGAGATTTGTATTGGCCATCCCCCAAGACACCTCTCCACCACCCGAATTCTTATTATTTTTTAATCAATACCGATCAGTAGCAGCATGACGCTGATCATCGAACACACTACCCCTGCCTCAAACTCACGTCAAGGTGAACACTAATGTCGTAACTTGCGTTGCACAGTTGAATACGCCTCATCAATTGCCTGCAAAACAAGCGCGAGCCGCTCTTGTGGCACCACATCAGCCAAGATCTCGACACTGGCCACACAATCGAGATGGAATTGTCCAACTGCCGCCGATACCTCCGCTAAATCAAGCGTCTCTTTTTTAACGGACTCTGCAACTGATGGCATACCTTTATCCAATAGACGCACAATGGCCGAACGCGGCAATAGCCGTTGGCCGCTCGATGATTCTGCCTGCGCCAGCAAGGGTGAGATCTTGACGAACACCTGCCCTTCAAACTCAAAACGCTGCCCCACAGACAATTGCTGAAACTTCATCGCCCCTCGCCTCCTAGAAATCGGTTAATAGTCGCAGCCAGGGGATGCAGCGCGTTTTTTAACAACCCGTCACTCATCACACCCGCATCATCACCAACGGCACCAGCATTTCCGCCCTACTCACTCCTCCGTGAAATCCAATATGCCGCAAGGGCGTTTCATGCGGCAGTCGCTGCACCAAGGCATAACCTTCTTTCGCCACCAGCACATAATCCCCCAACCGCGCCAACAGCTCTGGATGCGGGGCGCCTAATCCAAACCATCCCTCCTCCAGAATTTGCTGGCTTGAAAACAACGCGACCGCATGACCCAATTGTTCGGTCACATAGGATTCAAAATCACGCGCCTGCGCTGTACGTACATAACAGTAGGCCATCCGTGGCTCACCACACAGCGGTAGCGATAACATTTGTCGTAATTGCGGGTGCTGATTGATATCGATTCTATTTTCCGGCGCGATATCCACAAACCCATGATCCGCTGTCACCAACAACAAGGTATCGCTACCCGCCATTGATTCCCGCAACCGAGCCACACCCTGATCGATACGCTTGAAATGTTCTGCCACCTGGAAACTGCCGACGCCATGCTCATGCGCCAGACCATCAAACCCGGCCCAATAGGCGTACACATATTTGCGTTGATCGTGACTGAGCACGACGCGATTAATTTGGGTAATAAGATCATCCAGATTCTGAAACGGCACCAACTGTGCACGCCCCAGATGCGCGCGATTAAATTCGGATTCGGCAATCCAGGCCGGACTCACGGAATAACTCTGCACCGGCATCCGGTCGAATATCGGCACATGCCCCAGCAATTGATGGGCACTGATCCCGGTCTGCCCGAGCGCAGCGCCTCCCAGCCGCGGTTGGAACGGCAACACCGCCAGGACGCTGGCCACCTCGCGAAAATGGACAAACCAGCCGGTCAAGCCATGTTGCTGCGGCGCCACTCCGGTCAAAAATGTCGTCACCGCGGTGGCCGTGGTCGGCGGCGCGACAGACGTCAGCGACCGCGCTACCTGCCCCGCCATCATCCCGCCCGCGCCCTGGAGATAGTCGTGGCCTAGCCCGTCCACCACCAGCAATACCACATTGCGTGCTGAATCAAATACTTCGAGATCCAAACCCGTCAGCGGCAGGTAATCTCCCATCTCACCACCCCGGCCGCGGATAATCGTGCTCATCAGATTGACGATCCCGCCACCAAGATAATCCGGCTTCACAAACCCAACCATAACAACCTCCTTTTACCCGTGACGGGCCGGGTAATCCTGTATAGAATAGTGGCCCTACTATATTGTCCACTTGGAGAGAGATGCAATGAATAGCAAATTAATCGGTGCCACCATTGCTTTGATGATCGGCTTCCAGTGCGCGGCCATGGCCGAAGGCACAGTTGCCACCCAGCAGATGGCCACTATCGTTATCAATCTCAGCAAGGTTCCTTCTGATCAAGAAAAGAAGGCCCTGCAAGAAATCGCCAGCAGCACTTCGACCACCGAATATGAGCGTACCTTGGCCAGCGCCCTGATCGGCGTCGAAGACAAAGTGAAAGCTGACGACAAACCAAAAATGCGTGACATCATGATCAGCCCGCGTGCAACCGATGCCGAGCGCGCTATCGCCAAAGTACTCTACAAACTGGAGTCACAACCAGAAGATCGTGAAAAAATCCGTCTCGGACAATACACCAAATAATAACCGCCAAGACGGCTAATTTAGACTATTACTACCGGAGGGGAACCTAAGAGATGATTAAAAAAAAATTAGCATTAATCGTTGCACTGGCTATGGCGTCACCTTTAGCCGCTCACGCAACTAATGCCACCGAAACCATGGCATCGATCATGCTGAAACTAAACCACCAGCCATCAGCTACTGAGAAAAAGGATCTGCAAAGCATTATCGACAGCCACAGCGTGACCGAAAATGAACGCCGTCTCGCATCATCCTTGATCAACATGGATCATTCCGTACGTCAGGAAGACAAGCCGAAATTACGCTCAGTCATGGTAGATCCCGGCGCCTCAGAACAGGAACGGGAATTAGCGAAGATCCTATATCAGGTAGAACATCAGGTCAGCGATGCGGATAAGCCTCGCCTGAGCAAACTCACCAAGACTGGCGACGCCACGTCAGCAGCCGAACCCAAGGCCGCCGTAAATCCCAGCACCAAACCTGCTGCCGCCAAAAAAATCGCTCCCGCAAAAACCACTCCGGCAAAACCTGCCAGCAAGCCCCAGTAACATCACTGCACGCAACCGAACGTCCCGCTCAGGCGTTCGGTTGCGTGCCGGGGTTTACCCATTTAATAATGATCCTGACCAACAAAATGGGGCACATCCTTGTCTTCATTCAGCATCCCATCATGATTTCGATCGGCCACGAGCCAAACGCTTTAGTGCGGCCTCGGCTTGGCGCGGCGAGTCGGCTCCGCCTGCAAGGGATCATCCGGCCAATAATGTTTGGGATAACGGCCTTTGAGGTCTTTTTTGACCTCATGATAACTGCCGCGCCAGAAACCGGCCAAATCCTGTGTCACTTGCACCGGCCGCTGCGCGGGGGAAAGCAGATGCAGTAATAGCTTCACCTTGCCACCACCGATGCGCGGCGTATCCGTCGCACCAAACATCTCTTGCAAGCGCACCGCCAACACCGGCGGATCGTTACTATAATCCAGCGCAATACGCGAACCGGTGGGGACTTGCACATGCGTTGGCGCCAATTCATCCAGCGCCCGTTGTTGCTGCCATGACAACAAATGATTCAATGCGCCCGCCAAGTCCAGCTTCGCCAAATGCACTCGCCGGCTCATCCCCGTCACAAAGGGCGCCAGCCATTTTTCGAGCGTAGCCATCAGCGCTTGATCCGAGACATCGGGCCACTGTTCCGGCTCCAGACGATGCAGAAATTGCACCCGTGCTTGCCAAAACCGCGTTTGCCTGTCCCAGGGCAGAGATTCAAGACCCAGCTGCCGGATCCCTGCCAGTAACGCCTGAGTCACGTGCTCTGGGCTTGCTTGCGTCAGCGGCAAATCTTCCAGCACCAAGGCGCCCAAACACCGCTGGCGCCGCGCCATCACCGCCTCTTCGCGGCGGTCCCACTCCACAAATTCACGACTCTCGATTTGCGCGGCAAAATAATGTTCGATTTGTTGTTCACTAATGGCCGTCGCAAGAAATATCTTCGCCTCGCGCTCGCTGCCTTCAAGTTGTGCAATCACCAGATAGGCTGCATCCGCCAATGACTGGTGTTGTGTGAAGACGGCCCCACGGCCATTCGCCAGCAAATAGCGCCCGGCGTCACCTGAGCGCCGCTGGGCAATACGATCGGGATAGGCATACGCCAGCAACACGCCGAGCAGGGCATCATCATAATTTTCCGTTGAGATCCCTAACTGTCGCCGCCATTGCGCCGCCGTCTGCTTAATGCGCTGCAACGCACCACGGTCAAATTCCTCGTCGCGCACAACACCATGCAACACTTGCATACGCGTGTGCATATCCGCATTGCGCTCTTTGCCGGTACGCAACACATCACGCTCTGACAACAATGCCGCCAACGCACAGGTCTGCGCTCCGGCACCGATATCCCGCCCCCGCAATATCATGTGTGCCAAACGCGGATGCACAGGTAGCGCCGCCATCTCGCGGCCATGCGCTGTTACTCGATTTTCATTATCCAAGGCGCCAAGCCGCTGCAATAACTCCTGTGCCTGGGCATAAGCCGCTGCCGGCGGCGGATCGAGCCACGCGAGTTGCTGCGGATCGCGGCATCCCCACTGCGCCAGCTCCAATGTCAGCGGCGCCAGATCAGCCTCCAGAATTTCCGGTGACGCATAAGGTAACAAATGACGACCTTCCGGCCACAGACGATAACACACACCGGATTCCAGGCGCCCGGCGCGGCCACAGCGTTGATCGGCCGCTGCTTGCGAGACATTCACTGTCTCCAGACGCGTCAAACCACTATTCGGATCAAAGCGCGGTACGCGCGCCAGACCGGCATCGATCACGATGCGTATCCCCTCGATGGTGAGACTGGTTTCAGCGATATTGGTCGCCAACACCACTTTTCGCTTACCGGCAGGCGCAGGCCGAATCGCCTGTTCCTGCGCTTCGATCGATAATTCACCATACAACGGTGTAATCATCACCTCGGCATTGGATACTTGCGCCTGCAGCCATTGTTCGACGCGCCGGATCTCCCCCGTGCCCGGCAAAAACACGAGTATGCTGCCATACTCCTCGCGCATGGCGCGCAGCACGGCACTCACCACATGCTGCAACGTTTGATCGCGACTGGCATGGGCGGGCGGCGCTGAATGATGCACAGCCACTGGAAAACTGCGTCCGGCACTGCTAATGACGGGCGCGTCGCCGAGCAAGGCAGCAACCTTTGTACCATCGATCGTCGCCGACATCAGCAATAGTTTCAGATCATCGCGTAGCGCCGATTGTGTTTCGAGGCACAAGGCCAGACCCAAATCCGCCTGCAAACTGCGTTCGTGGAATTCATCGAAGATCACCAGCCCCACACCTTCGAGCGCCGGATCGGATTGCAACATCCGCGTCAGCACCCCTTCGGTCACGACTTCAATGCGCGTTGCGGCACTGACACGGCTATCAAGCCGCACCCGGTATCCAACCGTTTGGCCAACACTTTCACCCAGCGATTGCGCCATATAATGCGCCGCAGTGCGCGCCGCCAAACGCCGCGGCTCAAGCAGGATGATCTTGCGTCCACGCAACCACGGTGCTGCCAGCAACACCAACGGCACGCGCGTCGTTTTGCCTGCGCCTGGCGCTGCCTGCAGCACGGCATTGACATGCCCCGCCAGCGCTTGCTGCAACTGCGGGAGGATGGCTTCAATCGGTAAATTCATTACATTATTTTATTCGGAAACTGGAAATTTGCGGATTACTTTAATTCCGTTTTGGTCACACCACAGCGGCTACACTTATAAACCGTCACTAGTTTTCCCTGTTTCACATCGAAACGTTGATCCTGCATCACCTGCCACTTATGGAATCCTTCACGACACAAGGTGTTGCCCTTGTGTTTCTCGCTGAGTTTGGGTTTACGGAATTTAATGACATCACCCATATCATCCTCCTGTCACGATTTGCCATCCTAACACTCTCGCAACAGCCACGTTCGAGGAGTATTATTGCTCCAGCCCCCAAACAATGGAGCCCGCCATGAACCTTGGCCGCCTGATCATCGCCGCGCTGACACTCACCCTTAACCTCGCCGCATGCGAGCAGCAGGCTCCACCCGAAGCGCCAGGCAGCGCCCACGACGAAATCACTTCGCCCATCAAGCCCCACACGCTCAGTCAATTAAGCGCGCCCGCCACCGAACCCACGCTCTCCCCGCCCTTAGCTTTGGCCCAGAAGAGCGGCTGTCTTAACTGTCACGCCGTAGACCACAAAATCATCGGCCCGCCCTGGCAGGAGGTTTCCAAACGCTATGCCGGAGATGAAGGTGCCCGCAGCCACCTGATCAAGAAGGTCAAGACAGGTGGTAGCGGCAACTGGACCGAGATTACGGGCGGCGTGGTCATGCCCGCCTACGGTGGCCGCGTCAGTGAGCAGGATATTGAGATCCTGGTTGATTTCGTGTTGTCGTTAACACAACAGCCGCAATAATGCTGTTCCGAAAGGAATATGAACTAAAGGACATGTTTGTATGGTGCCGGGTGAGGGATTTGAACCCCCAACCTACCGCTTACAAGGCGGTTGCACTACCGTTGTGCTAACCCGGCTCACCTGACGACGAAGGTGCGCCATTTTACCTAAGGCATCCCTAATGGGCTAGTCACATTTGCGTGCGGATTGCGATATCCCTGGAAAATCCTCTCGCACCTTATTCCACGGCTTGACCGGAATCTCACGCGCATCTTTCAGCTCCAGATCCAGCCAATATTGCGGCTGGGTACGATATAAAGGCTCAACCACGGCCTTATAACCCAGGACCTTGATCTCATCCTGGCGCTGTTTAGCCTGCGGCTCCACGTGATACACCCCGACCGAGATCGAATTCTGTTTCTCACCCTCGGCAATAATCAACGCGTCGTAAATATCTTTCTCTTTGAGCGTTCTCAACACCTCACGCGCCTCCTGCAATGTTGGTCGCGGCGGAATATAGACCCAGAATCCGGCCTGTTTGCGCTCGGCCGCTGCCCGCTGCTGGGCGCTCACCCCCTCTTTTTCAAACACGGCGGCGGCACGCCCGACATCGCCAACCAGATAAAAAGGACCGACGGCATAACATGCCTTGGGTTTGGAACGCACGGGCGGAGGTGGCGGTGGCGTCACGACCGGTTTAATCTCGGGCTTGGGTTCAACTTTAGTCACAGACTCAGGCGCTCTGACCTGGGGAACTAAGGGGGGGACCTCCGCCACCTTTGCCGGC
This sequence comes from Gammaproteobacteria bacterium, assembly GCA_016200485.1. Taxonomy (NCBI): domain Bacteria; kingdom Pseudomonadati; phylum Pseudomonadota; class Gammaproteobacteria; species Gammaproteobacteria bacterium. The sequence continues at coordinate 9,962 of JACQEP010000009.1, read as the reverse complement.
TCGGTCGCAGGTGATACAAGCGACGGCGCTGGTTCCGGGTGCGGAGACAACGGTCCGCTGCCCGTCCCGCCATTGGTCTGCGCCCCAGGCAAAGAGATCACCCGCTCCGCCAACAGCATCAACCGGGTGCCATAATATGGCTCGCTATCCGCTGTGACCGGAACTTGTGGCGGCGGCGTCAACATATTCCAGGCCAGATAGCCGAGGTTGAGTGTCAGCAGAAAAATGGCGATCCCGCGTATCATTGCTCTTCCAAAGCCACTTTTAACAATCCATGTAATACCAAATCAGGAACATAGTTATACTCATCGCCCAGAAGTGACTGGATTAATGCCCCATCGCCGCCGGTGATCTGCCGTGCTAGCGGCCCGTACGCCGCCTCGATGTCTGCCACACAATGCCTGATCGCCCCGACGATAGCACGGAGCGTCCCCTGTTGTACCCCTGACACGGTATCCAGCCCCAACACTCCCGTTTCAGTCCCAACACTATCGACCACACCGGCACGTATTCCAGGCACACGCTGTGTCAGGCTCGCGCGCATTAGATTCAATCCTGGCACAATCAAACCGCCCACATGCTCGCGCCGGACAGTCAGTACATCCAACGTGATGGCGGTACCACAATCAATGACACACACCGGCGCTTGCTCACGCGCCCCAATCATTGCCACCCAACGATCAGCGCCCAATTTTTGTGGTTCGCGATAGCGCGTGATAATGCCATAACGACTGCTGGATGGCTTGGCAAATTGAACCGCCAAGCCCCAATTTTCTTTCACCCACTGCGCCAAGATATGATCAACACCGGCGCCAGCAACACTCACCGCCCATACTGCCGCTGGCGCTGCCAGCCCTTGCCATGCAGTCAACAACTCACTGGGCAAGCCATCATCGCTGCGCATGACTGCTGTCGTCACCCTTAGTGTCTCATCATTGGCACAATTCCATTTGATGCGGCTATTTCCAATATCCACCAGCAAACGCACCATCACATCACTCCGCAAAACGCCGCAAACTAACTTCCCCCGAATGAAAACGTTGCATGCCGGATTCCGTTTCCAGCAACAACGCCCCTGCTTCATCAACGCCGCGCGCACGTCCTGCAATCTGCTCCATCGCCGTCATGATCATCACTGGCGCGCCCGCGAACGCATCGCACTGCTGCCACTCATTTCGAAACGCTGCAAAACCTCGCCGTTGATAAACATCCAATGCCGCCAATATTTCTGTCAATAATTTACCCGCCACCCGATTACGCGATACCGGGTGGCGCAAGATAGTCGCCAGATCTATCCACGGCTGATCAATCGCGGCATGATGCGTCTGTGGCATATCCACATTCAGACCCACGCCCACAACAACGTGATAGGGCCCGGCGCTCTCGCCGCTCATCTCAATCAAAATCCCCGCCAGCTTATGGCCACGGCACAACACATCGTTCGGCCATTTCAAACCCACATCCTTCACACCCAGCTGCCGCAATACGCGCATCACTGCTACACCCATCGCCAGGCCTAACGCCGAAAGATCCGCCGGACTGAGCGCAAACTGCCAGTACACCGACAAATAAATATTCCGCGCAAACGGCGACACCCACTCCCGGCCGCGCCGCCCACGCCCCGCACTCTGGCGCTCGGCAAAACATGCGTGACCGCTACGCAGCATCGCCGCCCGCTCCATTAAGTAACGATTGGTTGACGTGATTTCTGAATGAATTTCCAGCGCAGACAATAATGAACGTTGCGCATCACTCATCGCAGTCAGGATTGATTCATGCTGTAACAATTCCAGCGGCGCCGTCAGACGATAACCTTTGCCTGGCACTGAATGACAATCAATCCCCAACTCAGCGAGCGCCTTGATGTGCTTCCACACCGCCGCACGACTCACCCCCAGGCGCTGCCCAAGCTGCGCACCGGAGTGAAAACGTCCATCGGCAAGAATTCCAAGCAACTCTATCGGCTTCATCGTGCAATCATCACCACAAACTTATTGACAAAATAGTATATCAAATCAGTCAAAAATACTTGTCAATCAATGAATTAATTAAAGATTCTGCAACAGGGCACGTTATTATCAAAGGGTGCTGATTACAGAGCGCCCGCCAGAATCATACAAAAGGGATTAATTAATAACCATGGACGACCCAAAGACTGTGCAGCCACCTCAACACACGTTGTGTCCCAACTTCAAACAATGCGGCAAAGGAATCTGGCGTAATTACAAAACCAACACCAAGAAAATCTGGATCAACCATTATTGCAATGGCCCTAAGAAAACCGATTGTGTACGGCGCGTGCTAAAACATCACGGCCGACCAACACCGGAATCATTATTGCCCAATGGCGACTCCCTGATAGAAGAAAAAAATTAAGGCAAGAAAAAAGCCGGATACCACAAGCACCCGGCTTTTGTATTCATCACGCGTGGAGATTAGAGTTCTTTGTTGTGCTTAGCCAAATAAGCGGCAACACCTTCAGTAGTAGGCTTCATTCCCTCGGCACCCTTTTTCCATCCAGCCGGGCAAACTTCGCCATGTTCCTCGCTGAATTGCAGGGCATCAACCATGCGTACCACTTCATCGACATTACGACCCAGTGGCAGATTATTCACCACCTGATGTTGCACAACACCACTCTTGTCGATCAGAAAGGTGGCGCGCATCGCAACGCCCGCCTCAGGATGCGCAATACCATAGGCATTCTGAATTTCGTGCTTCACGTCGGCCACCAGCGGGAATTTGACACGGCCGATCCCACCCTTCTCTACCGGCGTCTCGCGCCAAGCATGATGCGTAAACTGAGAATCGATGGACACACCGACCACTTCCACACCACGGCTCTTGAACTCATCGACGCGATGATCATGGGCGATGATCTCAGACGGGCAGACAAAGGTAAAATCCAGCGGATAGAAGAACAACACTACATACTTACCCTTCAGATCAGACAGTTTGAAATTGTCCTTGATGCTGCCATTGGGCATTACTGCGGCAGCGGTAAAATCAGGAGCCGGACGGCCTACCAATACGCTCATAGTTATTCTCCTTTGGATGTAGCTTTTCGATCAACAATTAAGAATGAGTCTAAATCGACCTTGGACTAAACTTACCCTACTCCCCCCGGGTAACGCAACCACGCGCTTCTTACGGAATCGCTCCAAGGCAATCGACCCGGAAGATTGTAAAATAGGCCACCTATGAATCTCACTCACCCCTACTGCGGCCGCTTTGCCCCCTCACCCACCGGCCCCCTGCACTTCGGCTCCCTCGTCGCTGCGATTGGGAGCCATCTCCAGGCCCGCCATAAGGGCGGAGAATGGCTGCTGCGGATCGAAGATATTGACCCGCCCCGCGAGGTTCCTGGCGGCTCAGATGCCATTTTACGCAGCCTGGAACGACTGGGACTGGGGTGGGACGGGGCAGTCGTTTACCAAAGCCAGCGCCGCGCGGCCTATCTGGCCACCATCGCCGATCTGCGCCATCGGGGACTGGTGTATGCCTGTCACTGCAGCCGCAAAGAACTGGCCGCCCGCCACCCGACAACTGCCGAATCGCTCGTCTATGATGGTCTCTGCCGCCGGGTCAAACCCACTGCCACCGGCCCGTCTGCCCTCCGACTCATTACTATAGACCAGCTCATCGGCTTCGACGATCAACTGCGCGGCCGCTATACCCAGAATCTCGCGTCCTCGGTCGGCGACTTCGTCATCCAGCGCGCCGACGGTTTATTCGCCTATCAGCTTGCTGTCGTCGTCGACGATGCCGCCCAAGGTATTACCGAGATCGTGCGCGGCGCTGACCTGCTCGACAACACGCCACGTCAGATTTATTTACAACAACAACTTGGCTTGCCCACCCCGCGCTACGCCCATCTACCCATTGCTGTCAATCAACTCGGCCAGAAACTGAGTAAACAAACCGGCGCCGCCAGCATCGATCACTGGCGCCCGCAACAACTCATTATTCAGGTCTTGGAATTTCTCGGTCAGCAGCCGCCTGCCGAACTTAGTGACGCCACGCTCGATGAACTATGGCAGTGGGCCATTCATCACTGGAATTTACAAAACGTGCCGCGCCAGGATCAGTGCGTACCAGACATTGAGTTTTCAGCTTGAAGCATTACCCCTCAACCAGGCCGCGCCCCGCGCTGCCGTTAGCGGATCGACATCTTCGTTCCAAACTAGCTCGCAAGTATCCGCTGGCGGTGCCTGCAATACGACATCAAACGTCATCAGCTCATCGCGCCGAAAGGCATGCGCTATCACCTTCTGGCCAACTTCAAAACGGCCCAACAACTTATCCAGATTGGATGGCGTCGTCCGCAAAGTATTAATCGCCATCAACACATCACCCGCCGCCAAGCCTGCCTTTTCTGCTGCGCTGCCCGTGAGCACCGTCTGCAACTTTACCCCACCATTTTCACCGCTGGTACGCGCCCCCAAGACTGGCCGCGTAGCCAGTCCCTGCGTAGTCTTTTTACTGACCTGACCACCTTTGTCGCTGCTCGATTCTGCAGGCCGCATTCGAAATTCAACGCCAACATATTCCAGCAACGCTTCCAGCGGTGGGTCTTCAGTGCCATAGAGGCAGCGCGCAAAGAAATCATTCAGACGCACGCCTGCAATTTCGGCGGCCAGTTGATCGATATACCCCTCCGGCACACCGACACCCTTTTTACCGAAATCTCGCCACAAACGGCACATCACATCATCCAGCGAGCTTGCACTATTCGTGTGTTTACGAATCAACAGATCCAATGCCAAAGCAATCAAACTGCCCTTGGTGTAATAACTTACAACCGCATTCGGTGCATTTTCATCCTGACGGTAAAACTTGATCCAGGCATCAAAACTCGAATCCGCCACCGACTGTACAAAACGTCCATTGCCGCGCCAGACACGCGTCACCGTCTGCGCCAGCGTCTCCAGATATTGTTTGGCAGAAATCCGGCCGCTGCGCACCAGCATCAAATCATCGTAATAGGCCGTAATCCCCTCAAAGGCCCACAACTGGCGGGTATAGTTTTCACCACTTAAATCGTAGGGCACAAACGCCGCCGGCTTGATGCGCTTGACGTTCCATGTATGAAAATATTCGTGGCTGCACAATCCCAGAAATGTCCGATATTCCTCGGTCATTTCAGCACGTCCCGGCAACGGCAAATCATCGCGGCTGCACAGCAAACTACACGATGAACGATGCTCCAAGCCACCGTAACCCTCGCCCACCACGGTCACCAAAAACAAGTAACGCTCCATCGGCGGCAGCTCGCCAAACATATGCACCTGCGCTGCACAAATCGCCTCCAGGTCACGGCACACGCGCGCCATATCGGCATTATGCCGACCCGTAATCACCACCTCATGCGGCACACCCGCCACAGCAAATGTGCCCAATGTAAACTCGCCCAATTCCACCGGGTGATCGACCAGATCATCGTAATTGTCTGCGATATAACGACCAAAACCATAGGCTTCAGCCCCATCGCGACGCAACGTTGTTGCCACGCGCCATTGCTGCGCAAACGGTGGCGGCACAATCTCCACTGTGCATGGTTTATCTTCCTGCCCCACCACCTGCAAGAAGACACTGGTGCCATTGAAGTAGCCGCGCGTCAGATCCAGAGTCGCCGCGCGCACGGACAAATCCCAGGCATAAACCTCATATATGACCGTCAACGGCCCCGGTGACGGCGCCGCTTGCCAGCGCTGTTTATCGGATTTGGTCAACATCACTGGCCGACCATTCGTCTCGGCACGAATGGTGAGAATATTTCTGGCAAACTCGCGCACCATGTAACTGCCCGGAATCCACACCGGCAACGCCAACACTTGCCCCTCACGATCTGGCTCAGGTATCGTGACCCTGACTTCAAAGATATGTGCCTGTGGTCGTACCGGTGCAATACGGTAGTGCATGAGAATCTCCCCGCTATTTTTTAATCATTGTAGAGTGGTTTAACAAACCGCGGAATCTGTATTCCCTTGGCCTAAAAAACAAAACCCCGACACATGTTTCGGGGTTTGTTGGCGAAAGACAACACACAATGCGCATCAATACAAATACACTGCGCCCGCAAAAGGCGCGCTCACTGTCGATCGCGCACTACCAACCCCGGTACTCGAGCTTGATTCCGCAGAAGCCCCCACGGCCAATGTATTTTTAAATTGATTCGAATTATTATTCCTACTCAGGCTCACCGCGTGTCCAAAATTATCGCCAGCGGCCGTATTCGAGGCTTTGACATATGCCTTTTGTGACCATACCGCACTCACATTCGAATACACATATGCCGCTCCCGCCGTCGGCGCCGTGTTACTGCTTTCCGTACCATTGATTCCCACCACACTGCCTGACTCGTGGTAAGCACCTACTGCCAAGGTATCGCCTTCGACATTCAGGGCCACGGCAGAACCAAAGCCATCATTTGCCTCGGCGTTGGAGGCCTTCAGATATTTCTGCTGTGCCCAGCTTCCTGAAAAGGTAAAAACATAGACAGCACCGGAATCAGTCGCGCTATTATCAACCGGCATAGTAACGCTATTACTGTCCTCATAAATAGCGCCAACAGCCAAGGTATTCCCAGTCCCGCTCAATGCCACCGAATAGCCAAAGCCATCGCCCGCTTCGGTGTTGGAAGCTTTTAGATACGCTTGCTGCGTCCATACGCCTGCAGCACGGGTAAAAACATACACCGCACCCGCATTGGCGGCAGTATCATTGGGGACTGCCATCGTAGAAGCAACATCGCCATCTTCATGAATCGCCCCCACCACCAGGGTATTGCCATCGTTATTATTCAATGCCACCGAGTACCCGAAAAAATCACCCGCACCTGGATTAGACGCCTTGAGATACTGCTCTTGCGTCCAAGTTGTTCCTGATCGGGTAAAAACATACACCGCACCTGCATCCTGCACGCTATTATCGGCTGGTGTACCAGCGCTATTACTATCCTCATAAATCGCCCCCACCGCCAGCGTGTTACCATCGCCGCTCAACGCTAACTTATACCCGAAGCCGTCACCTGCCCCAGTATTGGAAGCCTTCACATACGCCTCCTGCGTCCAGATTGTTCCTGAACGTCTAAAGACATAGGCCGCTCCTGCATCGACAGCGGACTCATTACTTCCACCGTTAACAGTCGTAGCACTGCCATCCTCATTAATCGCTCCCACCGCCAGCGTATTCCCATCCTCGCTCAGCGCTACCGAGATGCCGAATAAATCACCTGCCCCGGCATTAGAGGCCTTGATATACGCCTGCTGTGACCAATTGCCTGAAGACGAGTCCCTGGTATAAACATATACTGCACCCGATTTAGGCGCTGCATTATTGGCTTGCTTGCTGTTGGCCGCATTCGGAACCTCGATTGCAGTACCATCACTGCCCTCATTAAACGCCCCGACAGCCAGCGTCTGACCGTCGGCGCTTAAGGCCATTGCCCAACCGAAATAATCATTCGCATCGGTATTGGATGCCTTGAAATAACCCACTGCCTTAGCCGACGCACCGACCAGAGTCACTTCATTGGAATAATCAGAGCAACCATTGGCATCACACGCCTTCATCAGGTAGCTCATATTCGGCCAATCATAGAAGTGAATTGCCTCAATACCCAGTGTCTTGCTCAACTCGGTGCTAGCAATATCCCCACCCACCTGCACGGGTGACGCTCCCGCATTTAATTTTTCGAAGAGCCGGTAATGAGTAGCGCCCAACCGTTTCGCCCAATGGAATTTAAGTTGCTTGATGCCAAAATCAAGCCGCAGCTCAGGCGGACCAGAGGTAATGACACAGGCAACCGATATAGTAGTCACTGCCGCTTTATTCACGGTACCAGTACCGCTGCCATTGATTACGTCGCAGGATTGATTGACAGGTTGTGTCGCAACCGTAACATTATAGGCAGCATCGGTCTTTAACTGTGCCACGAAGGTAAAACTACCTTCCTTATTGAGCGTAATATCGTTGCCGCCATTATTTTGGAGCACCAGACTATTGCTCGACATCAGCCCGGACAAGGTACCGCCGATGGTGTAGGTTGTCTCAATATTTGCACAACTCACATCAACATTCGTGACATCGGCCCCATTCACTGTCCCACCGGCGTTACTCACCGAACAGGTCATCCCTTCCGGGGGGGTGAGCACTATCACTTTATAGTCACGACCATTTGGCAACGCACCACCAAAAGTAAAACTGCCATTACCCGTGATCGTCAGCGAATCCCCACCATTATTCTGTAAAATCAGACCTTTGTTCGCCGCCAATCCAGCTGCACTCAACCCAGAAACATTGCCGCCGACGGTGTAAGCCGCCTTACGGCTACCCACCTTGCCACCACCCGCACTGCAGCCGATGATCTGCGATGTGATTACAAGCAACGCCAAAACAAGATAGGTGCGCGTTGTTTTTTTCATCATATTATTCTTTGAGTTCGGGGTTATTACAAAAGATGTGATATCAACTAATATCGCGAGAAGTAATTGTATCACCAAAAGAAATGCGCTTTACCTGAGCCCGCAACAAACTCCATCAGGTCTGACTTGAAAAAATACCCGCCCCCCGATACTGATAACCTCTCCCCGGAAACGCGAAAGGCCGGCGGTACGCCGGCCTTTCATCGACGGCCTAATGCTCAGTTAATTAACCAACCATGCCAAAACCCAGAACGGTCAGTGCGACCAGGGCAATAATAGTGGAGACCACGATCAAACCGTCATCTTGAGTCGCTTTCTTAGTTGCCATCTACATCTCTCCTCGTTAACTACGATCAAAAAAGTTGTGACAAACAAAGAACCCAGTCCCTGCTGCTTGAACCTTGATCTTTGTTAGGGTGTAAAGATACCAAATTAGTAGGGCCAATTAAACCCCTACGCTTTCTCAACTATTAAAATTTTTTGCTTGACAACGCCGAAAAAAACAAAAGAAAAACCCTTGAGCGACCTCTCACTCAAGGGTTTTGGGAATAAAGCCTGGCGGTGGTCCAGCCCTCGCGAGACGCTCGGGCGTTCGAACGGGACCGCTCCGAGAGGCAGAGGAGGGGCCCCACCTAAGTGGGGATCCGACCCTCGGTGGAGCGGATACCGCCAAAGGAACGATATACCACCCACCGGCGGTTGCATCCCCGGCTTTTGCCGGGGCCCCTGCTCCGCGCCTCGGGTGGTTAAGCCAACCTATTGGCTTTTGCTAATCCGTTCTCACCCCACTTGATGAACAGGAAAATTCGAATGCCGCGAAGTACAGGGATGTGCGAGAGCGGCGCGTGAAAGCAGGACCGCACCCGGGAAATAAAAAAACCCTCAGCTCACACGAGCTGAGGGTCACTGATTAAAGCCTGGCGGTGTCCTACTTTCACATGGCATCTGCCACACTATCATCGGCGCTGAGTCGTTTCACTTCCGAGTTCGAGATGGGATCGGGTGGGGCCAACTCGCTATTGCCGCCAAGCAAACTTTTTCGACGCCGGTATACTCCGGCTGCCGTAATTTGGGAATTGTCGCAATACTGAGGTCGTACGGTTTGTTTCGTACCCACCAAATATCTTTGGTGTTATATGGTCAAGCCTCACGGGCAATTAGTACTGGTTAGCTACATGCGTTACCGCACTTCCACACCCAGCCTATCAACGTCGTAGTCTCCAACGGCCCTTTAGGGGACTCAAGGTCCCAGAGAAACCTAATCTCGAGGTGGGCTTCCCGCTTAGATGCTTTCAGCGGTTATCCCGTCCGTACATAGCTACCCGGCAGTGCCACTGGCGTGACAACCGGTACACCAGAGGTACGTCCACTCCGGTCCTCTCGTACTAGGAGCAGCTCCTCTCAAGTTTCTAACGCCCACGGCAGATAGGGACCGAACTGTCTCACGACGTTCTAAACCCAGCTCGCGTACCACTTTAAATGGCGAACAGCCATACCCTTGGGACCGACTACAGCCCCAGGATGTGATGAGCCGAC